>JBAWDM010000110.1:0-13758 GCA_049590735.1 Asticcacaulis sp.
GCTTACCGGTGATCGGGCTGGTGATATCAAGCGTAGCTTCATCGAGCGATCGGACATAGTGACCGTCAATAAACTGCACACGCCGATCTTCGAGAAACTGAGTCATCGCCCCATCCATCCGCCGTCAACCAGCAAAACAGACCCGTTCATATAGTCAGAAGCCGCCGAGGACAGGAAAACAACCGGTCCCTTGAAATCTTCGGGTGTGCCCCAACGGCCTTGTGGAATACGCGAAAGAATTGAGGCTGAACGCTCCGCATCCTTGCGCAAGGCTTCGGTATTATCCGTCGAAATATAGCCCGGCGCAATGGCGTTAACGTTCACACCCTTAGAGGCCCATTCATTCGCTAAGGCCTTGGTCAATTGACCAATGCCGCCCTTGCTGGCTGCATAGCCCGGTACAGTTACGCCACCTTGGAAGGTCAGCAGAGACGCCGTAAAGACGATCTTACCCGAACCGCGCGCAACCATTTCCTTGCCAAATTCACGGCTCAGAATGAATTGCGAGTTCAGATTCACGTTCATCACCTGATCCCAGTATTCATCACTGTGTTCAGCCGCAGGTGCGCGCAAAATGGTGCCTGCATTGCAAATCAGAATGTCCACTACATCATGGTCGGCCTTAACCGCCTTGATAAAGCTATAGAGCGCATCGCGATTGGAAAAATCGCATTGATAGGCGTGGAACTGCCGACCCAAGGCTTTTACAGCGCGACCAACAGACGAATCCGTCACATCAAGGCTGGCAGATACGCCGATAATATCAGCGCCCGCCTCAGCCAGAGCTACGGCCATAGCCTCGCCGATACCACGGCTGCAGCCCGTCACCAGAGCGGTTTTACCGGTCAGGTCAAATTGTTTAATTAGTGAAGCTTGCATATCTATTTACTCGCAATCCACCACCGCCTTCATGCCTTCAGGCATGTTGGCGAGATTGTTAAAGGCGTCTTGAATCTCATCGAGTTTGAAGACATTGGTGATAAAATGATTCAAATTGACCTTGCCGCTGGCAGCCAGTTCAATAGCAAAATCAAAGTCAGCAGCCTCGTAAACGCGCGCGCCAACCATCTCAAGCTCACGCCAGAAGAATTTGAACATATTGACCGGATATGGCTTATTATGGATGGCAACGACACAGATACGACCACGCACGGACGCCACCTCGGTCATAGCTTCAACGGAGGCTGCCACACCGGCAACTTCAAAGACTACATCTGCGCCCTTATTGTTCGTCCAGGCCATGACCTTTTCGATAAGGTTTTCATTGACCGGATCGCAGGTCAAAATGCCATTGGCTTCGGCAAAGGCGCGACGGCTGGCATTGGGCTCAGAAATCATCACCTCAGCGCCGACACCCTTAGCGACAGCGCCAATCAATTGACCAATCGGGCCACCACCTAAGATGATCGTCTTTTCACCAGCCACCAAACGCGCACGCGCCACATCATGGCAGGCGACCGACAGAGGCTCAATCAAGGCCCCCTCTTTCAAGGTGAGGTTATCAGGCAGTTTGTGAATCGTGCGCGCCTTAACTGTCCACGAATTTTGGAAGGCGCCCGGCGAATCCACACCCATAAATTTCAGATTATGGCAAACATGGCTATGGCCAGCATCGCAGGCCGGACAATGACCACAATAATCGAGCGGACGCACAACAACGCGATCACCGACCGAAAGACCTTCAACATCGGCGCCAATCTCAGCGACCGTACCCGACATTTCGTGACCGATTACACTGGGCGGACCGACCCGCTTATCCATGCTGCCATGATAGATGTGCATATCCGTGCCACATATACCAACAAAACCCACCGAAAGGCGAACTTCACCCGCCTTGGGGGCTACGACTGTACCTTCAGCAACCTTGAAACTATGGTTGCCAACATATTGAGCTGCTTTCATTTTGGGTATCCGTTACGAGCTTAAGACAAGACTTGATTTGAGTTTTTCATCACTAAAACAAACGCCCGTACCTGCAACGTCAGGGGCCAAGGCCAGACCATCAACAAGCTTAAATGGCGTCGTTGTATATTGATCGATCGGGAAGGAATGCACCTCCATCGAACCGGCGTGGGGCTGCGCTGCCATTAAGGATACATGAAGTTCATGTATACCGTGACTGCATACAGGCATGTTCAAGCGCTCCGCTAAACGCGCCACCTTCAACCAACCCGTAATGCCGCCAATGTTCGACGAATCCGGTTGCAGAAATGTCAATTTCGCCTGACGCACAGCCTGCTCAAATTCATATTGGGTGTGCAGGTTTTCGCCCATAGCCAAGGGCACGCTGATGGCATCGGCAATTTTCGCATAACCTGCCAAATCATCAGGATTGGTCGGCTCTTCAAACCAATGGACATTATAAGGCGCAATGGCCTGACCAAACCCAATGGCATCATCCACCGTATAAGAATAGTTGGCATCAACCATAAACTGGCTATCCGGGCCAATCGCTTCGCGTACAGCGGCGACGCGACGCACATCCTCGCGATAATCTTCTTTGCCAACCTTGATTTTGATACCCTTAAAGCCCTTGGCGATATGGTCGGCAGCATTACGCACCAACTTGTCTTCGCTAAAGCCTATATCAATAAAACCCGCATAGCATTGCGTGTAATTTTTGGTGCCGCCCAAGGCCTTCCACAAAGGCAAATTCGCCCGCTTGCAGTGAATGTCCCAAAGCGCAATATCAACGGCTGAAATAGCAAAACTGACAAGACCACCGCGACCCACATAGTGCAGCCTGCGCGTTAACTCGTCCCAAATAGCCGTCAGCTCAGACGCGTCGCGCCCAAGCAGCATGGGACGAATATCGTCATTCAACAGGGAATAGATGCCTCGGCCACCAACACCGCCCGTATAGGTATAGCCCACACCCTCAACGCCATCTGCACATCGGATGCGACAGAGGATGAGCTCAAAATGCGTGTGATCGCCGTGGCTCGCATCGGACAAGGTTTCCGCCAATGGAACGCGATAATATTCCACCCCGACCGATTTAATCGCGCTGGTAATACCTTCGACCTGAAATTTGTGGGTCATCTTATTTTGCATGCTTTACATAACTTCCAAGCGCACTTATCGTGTAGATTGTTGGCAATATGAATGAGAGCAGCAAACCACTACAATATGGGCCAAATTCGCGTCCCATCACCCACCCATATATTTGTTGTAAATTGTCTACAATATGTTTAGCGACGACGCAATCATATTTTTCAATACCTATTGATGAAACGGTTTGAAACCGTCAATTCACTTTACCAACGCTTCATTTAAGCTATCTTAGCGTATGTCTTGGACCGGCTTACGATACTTATCCATCAACTCGAGATCATAATTGTCGTATTTGGTTTGCAGCATCCACAAAGGCCGCTCAAGCGTCATTTCCCACTTAAACATCTCCTTGAATAGCGCCTTGGTCTTTTCTGGATATTTAGCGGCAAGGTTCTGTTGCTCAGAAATATCAGTCGTTAGATTGTAGAGTTCCGCCGGACGATCAGGAAAGCGAACAAGCTTCCAGTCGCCGTCACGAACGGCGGCGCGCGTGTTGATTTTCCAGAACAATGTTTGGTGGGGCCGCGCCTTGTTCTCACCCTCAACATAGGGCAGGAGATTGACACCATCTATATTTTTCAAGCTGGCTGTGTCGCCACCGGCTGCTGAGTAAAAGGTTGGCAATAAATCCAGTGAAATTACGGGCTGGGTATAGGTGCTGCCTGCAGCCACAACACCAGGCCAACGCATTAAGAACGGCACACGAATCCCACCTTCCAGCAGGGTGGCCTTAGCACCAGCCAACGGATAATTGCTAGTCGAATTCTGATCGATCGGTCCGCCATTATCATTGGTAAAGACAACAAGTGTGTTCTCATCCAACCCCAGATCATGCAGTTTCTTCAGGACCTTGCCAACATTTCTATCCATAGAATAGGTCATGGCAGCTGCAATTTTACGCTGCCCAGTCAGTTCAGGGAACAAAGCCAGATCGGCCTCTGTGGCCTGCATCGGCGCATGCACGGCATTAAAGGCCAGCATCACAAAGAAGGGGTGATCTTTGTTATCTTCAATATATTGGGCGGCGGCATCACCCAGAACATCGGTGAAATAGCCATCGGCTTCGTGATAATTACCAAAACCATGCTCAAGCCTGTTTTCGCCCTGATCTTCAGCCTCTTCGTAGGGCAAATAGTCCCGTGCCCCGCCGCGAAAACCCAAAAACTCATCAAAGCCGCGCTTTGTTGGATGATATCTATCCGCCGATCCCTCATGCCACTTACCGAAAAGCGCTGTCGCATAGCCTTGTGATTTCAACGTATCCGCCACTGTCACCTGATCTAATGGCAGCCCCATATCCTCGCCCAATAGCTTAGATGATGCGCTCATATAGCCGGGCACAGGATTATGTTCGAAACCAAACCGCTCAGGATAACGCCCTGTCAAAAGCCCAGCCCGCGATGGGCCGCAAGTTGGGGCCGCTACATAGGCTTGCGTAAACTTCACGCTCTGTTTCGCCAAAGCATCAAGGTTCGGGGTTTTCATCACATGGCTACCCTGAAAACCAAAGTCCGCATAACCAGCATCATCCGATAAGATGAAAACAATATTGGGTTTTGTGGCTTTCGGCGCGGCTGTGGCCACCATCGGCATTGTGACCAGACATAACGCAGTCAAGGCAAGTAGTGACTTCATGGCATTTCTCCTTTTTATTCTTTAGTACGCTTGAGCGGGTCATGCGGCAAAGCCGACCCGCCCAAAAAGCAAGCTAGTTATTTTGTGATCTTCACAGCGTAGCGGCGCGAATACAGGTCGGTATTGACCTCTTTTGCCGCCTTAACCATGGGCGCATACGGCACGTCCGCTACGCTCACAAAACCGACATTATAGTTTTCGCCGTCATAGGCACGGCCCGACGCTGGCTCATCCAGATATTCAAACCAATGCGCCCCGACAAAATAAGGATTATCGATAACCGTGTGCATGTAGTTCTTAAACATCTGTGCGCGGTCTGTCTGATTGGCAGCGATGACCAGTCCAGCATTATACAGACCGGAGTCCATGGCGCCCATATGATATTCGCCAATAATGCTAGGCATATCAATGTCTTTTAGGAACGACCAGACATTCGGGCTGACGCCTTCAGTATAGTTATTATAGCTGACCACGTCGGTATATTTGGCGGCAGCACGAATGGTCTCGATTGGCATGCCCCAGCTTGCCATACGCGCGCCCATATACAGATAGTTCGGCATAGAGCGTTTTAAGGCCGCCTGCACCACCTCGAAATACTGCTCGGAATAGCGTTGCAGCCACATCGAGAGATCTTCGCTCAGACCTTCATTGATGTCGCCCACGACAAAGCCATTTTTCAGGCTATCCCAACTGGCGATTTTCGTATTCCAACGCGCATTAAGCGTCTCTATCGTTTTGTATTTGGAACGCAGGGCTTCGACGAAATCTGTTTTAGCCGGACTCTCAGCTGCGTTCATGCTCAGGGCATTGATAGCTATGCCGAAATGCGTGCGATCCGTGGTCATACGGCCCCAGCTCTTTTCGTTGTCAACAAAGACGCCAACACACCAAGGCGAATTATTGACCTCCTTAGCGATGGCATCAACAGTGACCTGCGCACGACGGATAAATTCAGGGTCAAACGGGTCTGGCATTCGGCCCCAAAGATCCGAGCCAGAACTTACCGTCTTGTAATCACCAATAATCCAACCATTGGCAAAATACGGCACCTTCTGGTTATCGTAGAACATCGGATCGATCCAATTGCCGAACGAGGTAAAGCCCCAGTCCTTCATCCGATCGAGCGTCACATCCTTCCAAGACTCAAGGGCTGGCTTGGCAATGGTATCACCATATTTGCGCTGCAGATTGGCCAGATAGAAGCTGTAGGATTCACCGTGCTCCAATGGGCCCCTAAAGAACGAACGGCTATAGCCGAAATAGGCCCCCATCGGATCTTTGTAATCCGGCAACCACGTAAACATGTTCTTACGTAGGTCCGAAGCTAGGAAACGCGTGCCCTGCGCATCTGGCGTTACCGGAAAGACATCTTTGGAATCTTCGGGTGTTACTTCTTCAGGATCAATCTTATGAACATCTGGCGAATGAAAATCGTAACCGGTCACGGTTGTGGTATTGGCCATACGAACATTGGCGACACCATCCGAGAAGAACAAATAGCCTTCTGGATCAACCAACCACCACTTGCCGTCAACCTTTTCGGTTCTGAAATTGCCCGTTGCACGTTGACGCGGCCCCGCCGTCCAACCGCCAAACTTTGAGCGATCCGGCATGCCTTTTGAAGCCGCTAGCGCTGCTAATTCAGTCTGAGTTGCGGCCTTTAGCTCTGCATCATTGTGGATCTTGCCGACAAATTCAACCTTGGCCGTTTGACCATATTTATCAATAATATTAGTGAGATAGTTAGGATCAATGGGCGGATTTGTGCGCACGCGGACATTATCAATTTGCAGGTCGCGCTCAGTCATCGCCGACTTTATCCAAACCTTGACATTGGTAATCTGACTGACGTCTAACCTACTTAGCCCCCAGCTATTGATGAGCTTTATGTCCTTGGCTTTCCAGGCTGCCGGCGTATCGCGCATCCCTGTTTCTTGGTTGGCCAGATCACCATTCAGTACAAAATAAAAGGTGCCAGACTTGCCCGTACCTAAGGCCGCGCTGCGCGTATTGGTCACACCCTTGGCATCCGTAACAGAGACATAGATCTGGATGGTATCCACACCTGTATTCGTCGCATCAAAAGCCAAATTGACATCGCCCATTTGGCTCCAGTTCCAAGGCGTGGTTGGCTGAAGTGTTATGCTGGCTGAATCGTCTGTGCCCGTTGGCGTGAAGGCAATTTGCAAGGCCTGACGCCCATCCGTGGCGGACTTTCCGGTGACGATACTGCCCTTGGCACTGCTAAAGGCGATCCAAGACGGAATAGCCCCCTCTTCAAAGCTAGCCAGCTTCACGTCAGAAGTCGTTTTCGCCATCACGGGCAAGCCCGCACCAGCCAATAAAAGACCGGACAATAATGTTGCTGTAAGCAGGCCCGTTTTATTTATCATCTCAACGTCTCTTCCTGTTGTCAGTTTTGTGTTTTTGATTTTCATAACCCTAACCTGCTGGTTCTCAGGCAGGGCAAGCCGCCCATAGGCAACTACGGATAATTAAGTTAAGTTTGTAACACCACATAATGCATTGTCAACAATTTACACTATAAGTTTTACAACTGATGCCTCAGGCGACAGCCCGAAGTTCATCCAAAATCTGCTGGTGTGTGCGCGGGATTTTATGGGTTTCAATATCAACGGCGCGTGCAACATTTTCGAGAAAGCGAACCATTTCCGGCGCCTGAGCAGCCGGCACAGCAAAACGTTCGTAGTCCAGCGGGAAGCGCTGACCGACTAAAACCTGATACCAACTATCATTTCCAAACAAGGCCTGTTTAGGCAGACTAATCCAGCCGGTTTTCTGTAATTGATTGAGATAGGTGTTGAGCGTATCTGGACGCGGGGCCGTCTGACGACCACGCCAAAAGGGATCATCATCCCGTTGATTCACAACATAATGGGCAACGAGAAAATTGCGAATTTCTTCGGCTTCTTCACGCCAAGTCAGATTAAACATGTCTTGGTCAGCCTTGCCGATCTGCCCCTTATACAGCTTGTCTTCGAGCAGCATCGCATATTTGCAGATGAGGTGAATGCTGGTGGATTCGAGCGGCTCTAAAAAGCCGGCCGAAAGCCCAATCGCCACGCAGTTCTTGTTCCATGGCGCCTTCAGATGGCCTGTCTGGAAGCCAATTTTACGCGGTTCCGTGATGGGCTCGCCTTCCACCGACTGCATCAAAAGATCCATAGCCGCCTGATCGGTCATGAAGTTTGAATCATAGACAAGCCCATTACCCGTGCGGTTTTGCAGCTGAATTTCCCAGCGCCAGCCTGCCGAATGGGCGATGGAACGCGTATAAAGACGCGGCGGCGTATTGCGAGCCGTCTGAACCGTAACGGCATTGTCACACGGCAGATAATCGCTCCAATCTTCGAATTTCCCACCCAGAGCTTTGCGACTAAGATAGCCATAGAAGCCAGAGCAATCGACAAAAAAGTCGGCGGTTAGGCGCTCACCGTCTTTGGTCGTCAGCGCCACAATACCGGCTTCATTCATCTCAACATCAACGACATGCCGTGACAGATGAACGGCCCCACTATCCAGCGCCTTCTGCTTTAACAGACGTGCCAAAAGCGATGCATCGAAATGCAGGGCATAGCTCAGTTCTTGCAAGGGGTAATAAATATGCGCCGGGCTATTTTTCGGCCTCATGGCCACACGGGCAAACCGGCCCTTTTCCGCCGCCGCCGTCGCGGGGGTAAAGAAGGCTAGATCGCGGTTTTTGAAATATTGCGCGGCCCCCAACCATACAGAAAAGAACTCCCTGTCCCGCAAGGCAGTGCCCATATTGCCAAAGCCATGCATATATTTTTCACCGGGTTTTGACCAGTTTTCGAACTGCACGCCGTATTTGAATGTGGCTTCCGCAGACTTTACTAAGTCACTGTCGGTTAAACCTACATGATTCAGCATGTCGTAGAGGGTTGGAATACTGGCTTCTCCGACTCCAATGGTCGGGATATCCGCCGTGTCGACAATAGTCACAGTAACGCCATTTTCGCTTGCGTGTTTAGCAAGCACCGCCCCGCACACCCATCCGGCCGTTCCGCCGCCAAGAATAATGATGCTTTTGGGCTTTTGGTGCGCCATGACTGATCTTACCTCCGATTATAATAGAACAAACAGGTCTAATACGATTTCGGTTTAGACGCGTCATCTGTGCCTTATCAGGCTGTTTTTCCTTGTCTTCAAAGTCCCGCGCATTTAGAAGATTGTCAACAATTTATAATTTGTCCTGTCGGTTGGATGAGTATTCCGTCAAATATTGGGTTTAAAGCATGATTAGGCCTCAGCAAATTGCGCTAACGATTGGCGATGCACATTTGGACGTTGTGCCTGCACTGGGTGGCGGCATTGCAGGCTTATCCGTTGCAGGGCGGCCCGTATTAAAGCCGTGGAGCGGTCATTTAGACGATGGGCCCTTTGCCTTGGCGGCTAATATCTTAGTGCCTTTTTCAAATCGTGTGTCTGGCGGTGGCTTTGAGTGGGAAGGCAAGACCTATGCCCTGCCCGCCAATACGAATGAGCCCCTGCCCATTCATGGCGACGCGTTTCAAAAGCCATGGGACCTTCATGACCGTGACAGCAACAGCCTTACGCTCATCCTCAAAAATGGCCAGTTCGGCCCGTTTTATTACACGGCTCAGATCAAATACACCCTCAATGAAACCAGCCTGACGATAGCACTGAGCGTTGAAAATACTGGCACAGTCGCCCTCCCCTTTGGTTGTGGCCTACATCCGCAATTTCCGCGTGACGATCAAACGCGTCTAGCCTTTAATGCCCAACGTATTTGGTTCAATAATGCAGAGCATTTGCCAAGCCACGAGCTTGAATTAAGCGCATCGCCTAGTTTGAATTTTAAAGACAGTCGCCCCCTACCCAATGATATGATCAATAATGCTTACACAGGTTGGGATGGTGTGACGCATATTCAGCAGGGGCAGAACGCTGTCTCTATTAAGCTGACGGCCTCTAAAATCCTCAGCACGGCAATGATTTTTTCACCTAACGCTAAGGCCGATTTCTTTAGTTTCGAACCAGTATCGCATCCTATTGATGCCTTCCACCTCGCCGGCTATCCAGGTTTGGTGGCTTTGGCACCCAATGATAGCCTTAGCGCCTCCGTAATAGTCGCGTGGGAATCCGATAAGATGCGCATCTAGGGCGTTGTGTAAATATCACGGCCTCGACGGCTTGCCGCTGGCGACGGCCCTCGTACCTCAAATTAAATCGAGCGAGGGCGCTTCCAAGTGACAGATAGCCCCTGTTGATTATCACTCTAAACTGACCCAGGGGGGATGCGGACGAAAACTTGGACTATTAGGAGGTAGTTCATGTACTCATACGAAGACAGAATTCGAGCGGTCGAGCTTTATATAAGGCTCGGCAAACGTATTAAGGCGACCATTCGTCAGCTGGGTTATCCGACCAAGAATGCGCTTAAGGGTTGGTACCGTGAATTCGAGCACCGTCTCGATTTACGAGTGGGCTATGTGGGCCGATCCCCTAAATACTCTCAGGTACAGAAGGCGGCGGCTATTGAGCACTACGTCAGTCATGATCGCTGCATTGCTGCAACGATGAGGGCATTGGGCTATCCTGGTCGTGGCACGTTAACCGCATGGGTTCGGGAGGCGTTTCCTGACGCCAGAAGGACCCTAGTTGGCAGGTCTGGGCGTCTAGTCTATCCAGAGGCGCTGAAGCAGGCCGGAGTCATCGGGCTTTGTAGTCGACAAGAAAGTGCGCAGGATGTCGCTGAACGGCTGGGCGTATGCAGACCGACGTTGTACAACTAGAAAAACCAGCTACTCGGTCGTGAGGCTCCAGCATCCATGAAACGCCGCAACAACGCCCCGCCAGTGCCTGAGCAAGAGGAACTGGAGCGCCATTTCGAATCTCTGCAACGCGACATCCGACAACTGCAACTCGAGCGAGACCTCTTGAAGAAGGCTAATGAAATATTAAAAAGCGCCTAGGCGTTGATCTGCAATTCTTGACCAACCGGGAGAAGACATTGCTGGTTGACGCCCTCAAAGGTATCTATGGTCTGCCAGATCTCCTTGCCCAGTTGGAACTCGCGCGAAGCTCGTACTTCTACCATCGCACCCGTATTAACCTGGCAGACAAGTACCTTACAGTTCGTCGCAGCATCACCGACATCTTCGAACTCAACCATCGCTGCTACGGCTACCGCAGACTACAGGCGTCACTGGCCAGGCAATGCGTCACGATCTCGGAAAAGGTTGTGCGGCGGTTAATGAAACAAGAGAGCTTGGTCGTCTCCAAGCCAAAGCGGCGCCGGTATAGCTCCTATCTGGGAGAGATTAGTCCGGCGCCTGAGAACCTCATTAATCGTGACTTCCAGGCAGAAAAGTGGCTCACGGACATCACCGAGTTCCAGATCCCGGCCGGCAAGGTGTACCTCTCGCCCATCATCGACTGCTTCGATGGTCTCGTCATTAGTTGGTCCATAGGCGTTCATCCAGATGCGGCACTGGTCAACACCATGTTAGATGCAGCCATCGAGACCGTGGCTGACAGCAAAGCCCGACCCATGGTTCATTCTGATCGCGGCGCCCACTATCGCTGGCCTGGTTGGCTATCGCGGATCGATAACGCGAAGCTAGTACGCTCAATGTGAATTGCCCCGGATTTGCCGGAGGCCGGTTTTTAGAAGTTACGCTGCCATCTCTTTTGTGTCGAGAGCGGCATAGTACATTTGTTCAGCCTCAGCTGGCGGTATATTGCCTATAGGCTCAAGCAGCCGTCGATGATTAAACCAGTCGACCCACTCCAGAGTGGCAAACTCGACGGCTTCAAAGTTTCGCCATGGTCCTTTGCGATGGATGACCTCGGCCTTGTAAAGACCGTTGATGGTTTCAGCCAAGGCGTTGTCATAGGAATCGCCAACACTTCCGACTGAAGGTTCTATGCCGGCTTCAGCCAGGCGCTCAGTGTATTTTATAGAAACATACTGACTTCCACGATCCGAATGATGAACCAGTCCGCCACGGTGAACCGGTCTACGATCATGGATCGCCTGCTCCAGCGCATCGAGGACGAAACTGGCATGGGCCGTACGACTGGCGCGCCAGCCGACAATCCGTCGGGCATAGGTGTCAATGACAAATGCCACATACACAAAGCCTTGCCAGGAGGCCACATATGTAAAATCAGACACCCAAAGGCGGTTGGGCGCCGGAGCACGGAATTGCCGGTTCACATGATCCAGAGGACAAGGAGCTGCCTTGTCTGAAATCGTTGTGCGGACTGGCTTCCCGCGGATGACACCATGCAAGCCGAGACCGCGCATCAATCGCTCGACTGTGCAACGAGCAATGTCAAAGCCCTCCCGTTTCATCTGACGCCAGACCTTGCGCACGCCATAGACCTCGTAGTTCTCGGCAAACACGCGCGTGATCTCAGGTTTGAGCTCGATATCACGGGTCGCCCGCACCGACAGTCGAGTGGGATCGTTGCGCTGAGCTAGGCGCTCGAAGTAAGTGGAAGGGGCAATCGGTAAAACTCTGCAGATTGGCTCGACCCCGTACGCCTCCCGGTGATCATCTATAAACGTGATCATCGCTTGAACGGGCGGTCGAGCTCCGCCTGTGCAAAATATGCGCTGGCCTTGCGCAATATCTCGTTGGCCTGCCTGAGCTCTCGGTTTTCCCGCTCCAGGGCCTTCATCTTCTCGGCCAGATCGGTCGGAACGCCAGCGCGCTTGCCGGTATCGACCTCCGTCTTCTTGATCCAGTCATTTAGTGTGCTAGGTGCGCAGCCGATCTTCTGAGCCACCGACAAGATGGCTGTCCATCGCGAAGGGTAATCGGCTTCATGGTCAAGAACCATCCGCACAGAGCGTTCACGGATCTCGGGGGAAAATTTATTCGTCGTTTTGTTTGTCATAGCCCTATCCTACTATTGAGTTAGGGCCTCCGGCAAATCCGGGGCAGTTCAGATCGATTTCACCTTTTGCCTGGAGCAGAACATTCCCGCCGAGTGGATTGTCGGGCATTCCCATCCCTCAGCCATCGAGGATCAGCACGACGACTATCGGATCCACGTACCGGCCAAGACTACCTGCATTTTCTGTGAAGATCAGCCTTCAACACAGTTGACACAAACGTCCAACGCCGAGATGACCACCACGGCCACATCATAAAGAGAAATCAGAGCTTCCTCGCGCCCTAACCAGACATGCTTCTAGTGAGCGCCCAGCGCCCGAAAGCAGTCATCGGCACGCAGTTTTTTTTCTTACCAAGTGAGTCAGAGAATGGGACAAAGTCGAGGGCAATATCGATTACAATCAACTCCGACCCCACTCAACCCTCAGCGGGCAGACGTCCGATGAGGTTTAACTGGGATCGGAAATGACGAAGGTGGCGGTATATTCACACCAAATACACAAGCTTAGCTCAGCTACAAACCTGTCCGTGAAACCGGGATCGCCTCATTGTACTTTAGATGCTTATATACCCTAAAAACCATACTGCTTGCAAACAGCGCATATCATCGCTGAAAACTCTGCATTTCTACTTTTCATTCTTTCAAGAGAAAGCAAAAGCAGTTCCTTTAAAGGTTTAGCTTCGCTTTCTATCCTCGCAACAATATTATTAAGTCTATCTATCGCCTCAATCTTTCTCATTATTAATTGATGGCGAGTACTGTCGTGCATCTCCAACGTTCGCACTGAAATTTCTGCGGTAGCATCGCCTGGAGCCCAGCAAACCACTGGACCAACGTGCACTAAACGACTTTCAACATCATCCACATATGGGTCAAGAAAGGGTGCTTCGACTGAAAAGTAGGCATTTTTTCGCCGGTTGCATTCGGTGCAAGCAACCGTGAGGTTATCCCATTCAAAGTGCTTATCGGCATCAATGCTTGATGGAATTTTATGCTCCACATCACCAGGTGTATTGTGACCAATTTTGCTTTCACAATAGACACACTTATTGGATGTCTCAGCAACCAGTGACGATTTGATATCTTTATGGCGGTATCTATATTTTTTTGTAACGTTAGTTTTGTCAGCAACGAATTCAGCGGCCCAAGATTCCACAT
>JBAWDM010000111.1:0-20855 GCA_049590735.1 Asticcacaulis sp.
CCTTTTAGGCGTCAGGGCTAAATTTGCAGTAATGGTTGGACACAGGAGGAAAACGTCGAACCGGCAAAAGAAAAACCGACTATGTCTCATTTAGTATTGCGAAATTCTGGCGGGAATGAGTACCACACTTCACAACAGGTAGTAATGGGAAGACAGTTAAGACATAGCCAGCTTAGTGGCAACATTGTACACAATTTACAATTGACAATCAATAGTGATTTCTATAATTATTTGCCTGCAATAAAGTGTTTTGTTATTTAAAAAGATGACAATCTCTTCGGTGCGATTGATGCATTTTTCTTGTATTTAGTTGCCGGTAAACCAATTTCATCTGACATAATAATGGCGAGGATAGAGGTTTGGCGAAGAAAATTGTGATTGTGGGCGGTGGCACATCTGGTTGGATGGCTGCCCTGCTGATTCAAAAACAGTTAGGTGATCAAGTAGCCGTCCAACTTATCGAATCCACGGCATTGCCGACGATTGGCGTAGGCGAGGGGTCAACGCCAGCGCTTAAGGCCTTTTTCGACATGGTGGACATAGCCGAGACGGCATGGATGCCATCGTGCTCCGCCACCTATAAGCTAGGTATTTTCTTTGATGGTTGGTCTGACAGCCCAGGCTTTGAGAGCTATTTCCATGCCTTTTATACGCATTTTGACCGAGACTACGTTAAGGGCCTTATCCATAATTCGATTTTGCGGCGCAATGGGCTTGATGTTCACGCACATCCGAATGCTTTTTGTTACGCGCACACCCTAGCGAAGATGCGTTTGTCGCCAGTGACGCCGCCTAATTTTCCTTTTCAGGTGAATTACGGCTACCATTTTGATGCGGGTCTTTTGGGAAACTTCCTCAAGAAGACGGCGCTGGCCAGACAGGTTCAATATGCTGATGCTGAGATTGTTGAGATTAAACGGGCTGAAAACGGCGATATAGTGTATCTGACCGATAAGGCCGGTCATCAATATGATGGCGATATGTTCATTGACTGCACAGGCTTTGCGCGCCGCCTTATTGCGCAACCGCTCATGAGCTATGGTGATGTACTACTAAATGACCGTGCCGTGACGGTGGCCACAGAAAAGCGAGATGAGCCTGTGCCGGCAACGCTTTCAATCGCTATGAATAGTGGCTGGGCGTGGGATATTCCGCTGCAAGACCGTACAGGTCACGGCTATGTTTACAGTTCGCGTTTTTGCGATTCTGAGACGGCGGAAAAAGAGCTTTTGGCGCATATCGGCTCGGAAAGTGTCCTATCCGAACCGCGTCATTTGCGTTTTGAGACGGGGCGTTTGTATAAACATTGGATTGGTAATTGTGTGGCCATTGGCCTGTCGCAAGGCTTTGTCGAACCGCTAGAAGCAGCGGGCCTTGCACTTACTCAAATGAGCATTTTGCGGTTTGTTGAGGCCTATAAATCCGGCGGTTTTGGCCCGCTTCATGCCGAGGCCTTTAACACCCAGATTAATGCCAGTTTTGATGCGACCAGAGACTATATATCTATGCATTATTTATTAAGTCGTGGGCGCGATACACCTTATTGGCAATATAGTCAGCTCAATAAGGACGCCCTAAGCCCACCCATTAAAGCGGTTATGGCGGCTTGGTTTGGTGGAGAGGATATAAAAGATTGTCTTGACAGGGTTGAGCCGACTAAGGCCTATTCTGTCAATTCTTGGTACTATATATTATGCGGTATGGGTATCTTTCCACCGCAGAGTGAATTGAAGTCGCCGCAACCCCAAGATATAGTGCGGGTAAATATTTCTGAGTTTGACACCTTCTTTGCCGCTTGCGCACTCAATCATGAAAAACAATCCGTCGCTCTGAAGCATTTTTCTAAAATCTAGTCGTCTATCCCTCCATAATAACAAACTTACAGGGCAATATTTTATGTACGCAAAACTGGTAAAGACGATTGATCTTGCCTGTTCACTTGGCGAATCTATTCTTTGGGATGCGCGTAATAGTCGGCTATGGCTGACCGATATTTTAGGCATGGAAATGCTGTGCCATGATACGGCCTCTGGAGTCACCACCCGTTTTGTCACGCCTGAGGCGCTGTGTGCCTTTGGCCTTACCGATGATCCCGATATTTTTATTGCCGCATTTGCGACAGGCTTTGCTTATTACGCACCCCATAAAAATTCAGTGGCGTGGATCAACCGCCCTCCGGAATTGGCTGATGGCGCCTTGCGTTTGAATGATGGACGCGTCGATCCTCAGGGGCGGTTCTGGTGTGGTTCATTGGTGTTGGACGCAAACGCTGCATCCAAGCGCACTGGCACCCTCTATTCGCTGACAGGTGATGGCGAAGTTAAGGTGCATGATAGCGGCTTTGGTATCTCAAACGGCCTTTGCTGGAGCCCAGAAAACAACCGCCAATATTTCTCGGACTGCGCCACCAGTGAGGTTTTCGCCTACGATTATGAACCCGTATCAGGCTCGATCAGCAACCGTAAAACCATAGCGATAACCCCCGCTGGAGCCTCACCTGATGGCGCCATTACCGACGCGGAAGGCTTTATCTGGAGCGCGCATTGGGGTGCATCTGAGGTGGTGCGTTATGCGCCGGACGGTCGCATTGATGACGCATTGGCTGTGCCGACGGCCCAGCCAACCTGTGTGGCTTTTGGAGGCGAAGGCCTGTCAAACCTTTATGTAAGCAGCGCACGCATTGGACTTGAAACAACCAAGGGGCAAGAACAAGCTGGCCATGTTTTTGTGTATGAGGTCGAAGTGCGCGGCCTGCCAACCCCTTTTTTTTAAGGCGTAAGTCTGCATGATGCCGGATTTTCCTGCCACGTCTTAATACTATTAGGCCATTACATATGACATCGAGCGTATTGTTGTTAGATTTGAGTCGTCGGGATACTGTCAAGGCCGCCATTTGGCGCGAACGTGGCGGCATAGTGGCGCAAAATAATTTTTATGTAGATTCAGTTGAGACTTTTGAAGCCGGTGTCTTGGACTTTTTGGATCAGCAGGATGCGCCTTTTTTGACAGCCGCAGCCGTTTCGGCACCGGGTTGGGAACATGATGGTATTCAGCATATGCCCAATCATGGCTTTACCTTTAATCGTGAGAGACTACGGCAAATTTTCAATGTCAAAAGACTGCATATTGTTAACACCAGCCTAGCGCGCGCCTTAGGCATTAGCGTGATGCAGGAAAGTGACTTTGATATTTTATGCGAAGGCGTAGTTGAGCCGGAGCAGGTCAAGGGCATTATCAGCGTTGGCCGAGGTATGAACATGTCGATGTTGGTGCCCGATAGTATGGGCGGCTGGTGTGCCTTTGCCGGTGCCGGTGGCCATAGCGACCTGACGGACACTTACGATGTCGAAACAGCAATCCTGACTTTTTTATTCACAAAATATGGCCATGTCTCGCGTGAACGTGTGGTGTCCATGCAGGGATTGGGTGAAATTTGGCAAGCCCTTATTGCGGTAGAAGGTCGCTCGTCAGAGATTGCGCCAGAGCCAGAAGTTATTATTCGCCTGGCGGGTGATGGCGATGCCTTCGCTCGGAAGTGTGTAAATCTTTGCACGGGATGGTTGGCAGCTAGTGCGTCCGATACAGCCCTGATTATGGGCGCACGGGGTGGTATCTATTTAGCAGGTACGCTTATTGAAGCCCTAAACGATCATATGGATCGTGCTCTATTCCGCAGTCGTTATGTGTCGAAGGGCCGACTTTCTGATTACGTTAGCACAGTGCCAGTTTTTAGTGTCACAGGCCACAATAGTGACCTTTTGGGCCTGACCACACTGTTTGCGTGACAGGCCCTATAGGCAAACTAAAGCGCCACAACGTGTTGGTGTTGCTCGCCCAGACCTTGGATGCCGAGGCGGATTTCATCATCAATCTTTAGATATAGGGGGGGGGTCATACCGGCACCAACGCCGGGGGGCGTGCCTGTGCAGATGAGATCGCCGGGTTCTAGGCGGCAAAACTGGCTCATATAGGCGACGATGTGCTTGGGCGAGAAGATCATCTTTGAGGTCGAGCCCTTTTGGCGAGAGATGCCGTTGACATCTAGCCACAGATCGAGCGCCTCAGGATCTGGCACATCTTCGGTTGTCACTAGCCAAGGGCCGGTCGGACAAAAACTCGGGAAGCTCTTGCCCTTAATCCACTGGCCAGCCCGCTCCATTTGCCACGCGCGTTCCGACACATCATTGACGACGCAATAGCCAAAAATATGATCTTCGGCTTCGTCTTCGCTAATGTTGAGGGCGGCTTTACCAATGACAATACCCAGTTCAACTTCCCAATCCAACTTGGTCATTGCAGGCGAGAACAGGACCGAATCGTTCGGGCCGCAAAAAGTACCGCTGGCCTTTGAAAAGATGATGGGCTCAGGGGGCACAGGCAAACCCGCTTCGGCTGCGTGATCCGAATAATTCAAGCCGATGCAATAGATATTGCGCGGTTGCGCCATAGGCGAACCAATCCGTTGCTGAGTGGCGTCTACCACTGGCAGGGTAGATAGATCGGCATTGGCCACGCTGGCTTTAAGCGCAGGTCCGATACTGACTGTATTGATATCCTTAACAATCTGGCTCAGATCACGCCAAACGCCGTCCTTATCCTGAACACAGGGTTTTTCATGACCGACTGGCCCGACACGCATGAATTTCATTGGTTTACCTCATTAATCGCTTAATTTACTGTTTTTCGGGGTTTGCTTTGCCCCACCATGTCTGTTTCAAGGGCTGTCCGCCAACAAAGGCACCTGATCCCATAGCTTCTTCAACTCTGAGGCAGGCATTCCATTTCGCCATGCGTTCCGAGCGCGAGAAGGAGCCAACCTTAAGCTGGCCGCTATTTAGGCCAATGCTCAGATCGACAATCGATGTGTCTTCGCTTTCGCCGGAACGCGCGGATACAATCGTATGCCAACCGGCGCCCTGAGCGACATCCATCGCCTCAATCGCTTCGCTGACTGTGCCGATTTGGTTGACCTTGATCAGGGCTGTATTGCACGTATTGGCCGCTAACGATTTTCGGATCAGTTTGGCATTGGTGACCAAATAATCATCACCGACAATCTGTATGCGCTGACCGTAGGCGGCCGTAAAGGCTTTCATGCCGGCATCATCGTCTTCGCCAAGCGGGTCTTCGATGGAGGCTATCGGATAGCTATCCAACCAACGGCCCAGCAGCGCGATCATGTCTTCGGAACTCAGGTCATCATTATCGAGCGCCAAACGATAGCGGCCGTCTTTTTCAAATTGCGAGGCGGCAACATCCAAGGAAATAGCCACGCGCTTGCCTGGTGTTTCGCCAGCGCGGTGGATGGACTCCAGCAGGGTTTCCAGTGCTTCTTCGTTGCTGCGAAATTGCGGCCACCAGCCACCTTCATCGGCGACGCCCGCGATCTGGCCCTTTGCCGCCATCAATTCACCGGCAGCATGATAGACTTCGGCGGTGACTTCCAGCGCCTCTTTGAAGCTGTTGGCGCCGGGCACCATGATCATAAAGTCCTGAATATCGACACGACGACCGGCATGGGCGCCACCGCCAAAAATCTGAATTTCAGGTAAGGGAATGCTGGGTGTGCGGTTATAGGTTGCGGCGATATATTGCCATAAGGGTTGTTTGGCAAAGGCTGCGGCTGCATGTAAAACTGCCAAGGATGTCGCTACGGTCGCATTGGCGCCCAGTGTTGATTTCAAGGGCGTGGGATCAAGTGCCATGATCTTGGCATCAATCAAGGCCTGATCTCGGACATCAAGACCCAGCAGGGCCGGAGCAATAAGCGATTGCACGCCCTTAACCGCCTGATCGACGCCAAGGCCTTGAAAGCGTTTGCCGCCGTCGCGCAGGTCCAGCGCCTCACGCACGCCACGTGAAGCCCCAGACGGCGCAATGGCCCGCCCCCATGCGCCACCTGTCAGGTGGACCTCGACCTCGACAGTGGGTCTGCCGCGAGAATCCCAAACGGCGCGGGCAAGGATAATCTTGATAGTGTTGGGCATGGAGATACGGCGCTCACTTATGAGGTTGGGCAGAGATATTGGGCGTGTTTACCTAGGTAATCACGAAAATGTTCACGTGAACATTATTAAATAATTGGACGCCGCCTGTCAACTCGTGAAATCCTCGCTATAATGTTCACGTGAATATTAGCCCTGATTCAAAAGGAAGACGTCTCTGTCGCAACCCATTACGATCAAAACCATCGCCAAGGATCTGGGCATTTCGCACATGACAGTGTCGCGGGCTTTGCGCGGGCAAGCCAATGTGAAGCCGGAGACGCTTAAAGCGATTTTAGAGCGGGCCAAGGATTTGGGCTACGTGCCCAGTGCGGCAGCCAATACCATGCGCGGTATGGCCACGCCGGTTGTAGGTTTATTGCTGCCTAATTTAGCCAATGACTTTTACGCCTCGTTCGCCAATCGCTTTGTGCTGGCCTGTGACGCCTGGGGTTTGGTGGTTATTATTCAGGTGACGACGGATGAACCACGGCTAGAAGACATGGCCTTACGGCGCTTACGTGAGCAGGGCGTCAAGAAGATCGTTATGGTGCCAACACCGTCATCCGGTGATGCCTTGCGGCCCTATCTAAAGGGCGCCAGAATCTTGCAACTGATCCGCCACGAAAACCTGCCCGTGCCGTCTCAAAGCTTGCTGTCCGATGAGATAGCTGCCTTCGATGCGGCGGTGAGGGATTTAAAGACGACCGGTCATAGCCGCATTGGCTATATTGGCGGTGACATATCCATGTCGACAGGTCGGGCGCGTCTCTTGGCCTTTGAGACGGCCTTGGCGCAAAACGGCCTGCTGGCAAACAGTGATAATATTATCAATGGGAGGCCCAATCGGAAGACGGGTGCTGCGGGCCTTAGCGAGCTTTTGGCGCTTAAAGAGCCGCCAAGCGCCGTCATGTGCGGCGGTCTGGAAATCTCATCGGGGGCCTTGCAGACCCTATTGGAAAACGATGTTGCCATGCCTGAGCAAATCGCTTTTGTCGGCTATGGTGATCCGACGCATTATCGTTGGCTGGCCAAAGGTATTTCGACGATTGCCGTGCCAACGGATGCCTTGGCCGACATGGCGGCGGCGCTCATTGGCGATGATGCGTCAGAGGCGGTCAACCAAAAGGCGGTTGCCGCCACCTATATTAAACGCGCGACGACCTGAAGGCGGTATCAATTTGCTGCGTTACAGTCGCCAAGCTTGGTCCTGTACCGATCAGGGGCAGGATCAATGTCCTAAGCGTCGCGCGCTCATGATCGCTGAGATATTCCACCGGCGACACGCCATCTATACGGGCCAAGATCAGGCATGGCAAAAGCGTCAGACAACGCGCCTTAGCCGCGTCTGCGCCCGTATCAGGCAGGGCGGCGCTCCACGTGTTCAGAAAATCAACTGAGGCGGCCAATAGCTGTGGGCGCAAGACCGGCAGATGTGCGGCCTTTAGCAAAAGATGCGTTAGGCAAAAAGCCGCATCAAAGGCTGGGTCGCCATACCAAGCACATTCGGCATCAAGGAAAACCGGCGTCCCATTTTGCTTAGGAATCAAGATGTTCTTAGGGCTGACATCGCCGTGCACCAAGGCGCATTTATGGCTTAGTGTCGCCGAAATAATGGCCTCTAAGTGGGTTTGAAGCTCAGGATAGACCTTTATCAGCGACCTCAAATAGGGGGTGAGCCTTAGGGCGTCAAATAGATCATCATGCGAGAAGGTGGCCTTTATATCGGCATCTTCCCAAGTGTGGGCATGAATAGCACCCAGAACCTGAGCGACACCTAAGATGACCTTATGATCAAAATGACCTAACATCAGATCGGACTTCCACAGACCATAGGACTCGGCAGGCAAATACTGCATCAAAAGTGTGCCGCCAGCGATATCTTCGGCGAGTACGGCAGGCACATTATCGGGCAGGATGGCGGCCACACATTTCAGCCAGGCCACCTCATAGTGGTTGCGCTCAACCGGCGCTTCCCAATGGGCGGCGACCTTGAGAACGGGCAGGGCGCGTTTGGCGCAAACCTGAGCGCCGTCCTCAAACGTGACGACGACAATATCCGAAGACACACCGCCTTTCAGGGCTTCGATGGCCGTAATTTTCGCATCCTTCATGCCTGCTTTTTCAAGCAGTACACTTAGCGGTTTTTGCCATTCGTCTGTGAGGCTCATATCAATAGGTGCTTCTGCCGCCGGACAGGTCGAATACCGACGCTGTGGTAAAGCTGTTTTCGCGGCTGACCAACCAAGCGACCATGGCCGATAATTCCTCGACCTCAAGGAAGCGGCCACGCGGAATCTTCGATAACATATAGTCCTGAAATTCTTGTGGGACAGTGTCGAGCAGTTTGGTTTTGGCAACGGCAGGGGTGATGGCATTGATGGCGATGTCGTGGTTGGCGACTTCCTTGCCGACCGCTTTAACAAGCGCGATGACGCCAGCCTTAGAGGCGGCATAGGCGGCAGCATTGGGGTTGCCCTCCTTGCCGGCGACCGAGGACACATTGACGATGCGGCCATAATTGCGCGCTTTCATGGCAGGCAGAACAGCGCGATTGACGTAAAATGTGCCGGTCAGATTGACATTGATAACCTGCGACCATGCGTCGAGATCATATTCGTCCATCGGGCCTTGCGGGCCAGAAATCCCAGCCGAATTGACCAGAATGGAGACGGGCCCGACATCTTTTTCAACGCGAGCATGGGCCTCAGCAATGGCCGGATAGTCGGTGATATTAACGGCCTCATAGCTGGCACCTTCACCAAGCGTTTGACAGGCCGCGATAAGGGCGTGGGCATTCATATCCCACAGGCTGACCTTAGCGCCTGACTCTAGGAAACGTTGCGCGCAGGCAAAACCAAAACCGCTGGCGCCGCCCGTAATGATGGCCACCTGACCATTGAGATCGATCTTGTTCATTTAACTAAGCCTGTCTTCTTGATTAGGTCGTGCTGTGTTGATAGCAAAAATGTTCACGTGAACATATCTAAATAATACAGGGATTGGTGTCAATAGGGTGATGGGGTGAGCTTAGGATTTTATCCAAATCTAGCATAAGTAAGATGTGACAACACGCCTATATTGTCCACAATAGACAATTGACATAAAATAAAAGAGCGATACCTTCATAGTCAAATAATGGATTGCCTACGCAAAGTAGGACTAAAAATGGCAAAAAGGGAGATGTGTATCATGCGCAATATGACAACTAAGGGCCTGTTGAGCCTAACGTTTATGCTATTTCCATTGGTCAGCACGGCGGTTGCACAAAACACACAATCGGTTCCGACTGAGGTCAACAAGGCGCCCGCAGCTGCGGCACAAACCTATTTTGCGCAATTGATTTATGATTTTGGCGACGCCGCGAAGACGGCGGATTTTAAGAATGGATCAACACAGTTTCAATTTGTCAGCGATCCAGAATCGTCAAGCGGTCGAGGCTTACGTGTTGATTTTGATAATAGTGCCTATTCGCGTACCTTTACTATCCAGCCCGCAGAAACATGGGACTGGGTTGGAAAAGCCCCCAATCTCGGCCTTGTTATAGATGCCAGTAACCCCAGTGATCAGTCGGTTGATGTACTGGTGACAATTTGCGATGCCTCTGCGTGCGGAACGCGTCACATGGCCATGGCTGCCGGCGCACGGGGCCAGTTCTATTACATTCTGTCGGGCGGTCAGGTTGAGGCGGACCTCGGGCTGCGGGGTGAACCTAAACAATTTGCGGTCAGCTATAATCCGATGGTCTGGGCATGGGGGACTAAAAAGCTGGACATGTCGCAGATCACTAAGATTGAGTTAGTGACCAAAAGTACTTTGCACGCTAAATCCATTCTGCTCCATAAGGTGTGGATTGAGGATCTCAGCCCACATTATGAAACAGCTGTTTTGGGTATTGCAGATGCGTTTGGTCAGAGGGCAAACGTGCAATGGCCCGGTAAGATTGAAAATGAGGATGAGCTCATAAGCCAAAGCAAGGGCGAACGGCAGGTCTTGGCTGAGGCGCCATCTATGACTGATCGGTCGAAATTTGGAGGTTGGAAGTCGGGACCGAAATTGGACGCCACTGGTTACTTTCGCACAGAAAAAATCGACGGGCGATGGACCCTAGTGGATCCCGAAGGCTATCTATATTTTGCTATGGGTTTGGATAGTGCGCGCCTGAATGACGGGCCGACCATGACAGGGATAGATTTCAAAAATCCAGACGATCACACGTCGCCAAGATATATAGCGTCTGTGCCGCGTCGCGCCATGTTTTCTTGGCTGCCCAAATTCCCCGATCATTTTGTGAGCCATTATGGCTACTTCCCTTACCTGTTTGCAGGCCCGTTAAAGCATGGTGAAACCTTTGATTTCTATGCGACCAATCTGGATCGTAAATATGGCAAAAACTATTTTGATAAGTGGAAAAACGTAACGCTTGACCGGATGCTGTCGTGGGGCTTTACCGGTATGGGCAACTGGGCCGATCCGGCGTTTTTCGGCAATGGACGACTGGCCTATTTTGCCTATGGCAATATTGATGGCAAATTCCAAAAGCTGAGTTCCGGCTCCGACTATTGGGGCGGTTTGGCCGATCCCTATGATCCTAAATTTGCTGAGGCGGCGCAGGCTAAGGTGAAAGACATCGCCGCTCAGGTTCAAAATGATCCGTGGTGCATCGGCACCTATATCGACAATGAATTGAGCTGGGGTAATACGAGTTCTGATACAGCGCACTATGGCTTGGTATTGCACACGCTTTCCGTCGATGCCGCAGGCAGCTTTGCCAAGGCGCATTTTTCTCAAAGCCTAAAAGACAAGTACAAAACTATCGAGGCGCTGAATGCCGCCTGGCAAACGTCCATCGACAATTGGGCAGCTTTCGATCACGGCGTGGCGCTTAAGGCACCCTTTAATTTAGCCATGACCGCCGACCTCAGCGCCTTGTTACAGGATTTGGCTGAACAATATTATTCGACTGTCAGAACGGCACTTAAGGCAAAAATGCCGCATCATCTCTATGTTGGTTCGCGCTTGGCAGATTGGGGCATGAGTCCCGAAGTCATTCGCGCGGCAGCAAAATACGCCGATGTTGTCAGCTATAATCTCTATACCGAAGGTTTGGTGCCAGGGGATCATTGGAAAATCCTTGAGGAGGTCGATAAGCCCAGCATGATCGGTGAATTTTCCATGGGCGCTTTGGATCGCGGTCAATTCCATGCGGGCATTGTTTTTGCCGCAGACCAGCAGGATCGCGCTCGTCAATATAGTGACTATGTCCAGTCGATCCTGAAAAATCCCTATTTTGTTGGGGCGCAGTGGTTCCAGTATGTTGACGAGCCTTTGACGGGCCGCGGTTGGGATGGTGAAAACTATAATGTCGGTTTTGTCTCGGCTACGGACACGCCTTATCCTGAATTGGTCGAAGCCGCCAAAAAGGTGAATAGCGAACTCTACCCGTCAGCTTACGGGGCGATTAAGCCGCACTGACGCAGGCGCAATCTCTACATTTTCAAATAGAATACGAAGGTCGCATGACGTCAGACCTTCGTATTCGCGTGTCTGATGTAGGCTTTGCACAAGTTTTTAGTTAGCAAATTGAGTCGAACAATCCGCATTTTCGTGCGCATATGAAAATTAATTTTCTAATATGAGTGTGAATTATTAAAACCATATTTGTGCAGTAAATTTTATACTTATAAATCAAATAGATAAATTTTACCCCGTCTTGGTGTAATGAAGCGGGCACATAATTATATACAAATAGCTTTTATTGGCGGATTATAAGCGTCATCTGTCCATGGTTAGTGGTGTATAAAATGAACACAGAGGCGTTTGATCCACAAAGGCCGCTTTCTGGTCTTCTCGTTTTGGATATGAGTCTGTATCTGGCGGGTCCATTTGCATCTCAAAGGTTACAGGATTTCGGTGCGCGGGTTATCAAGATTGAGCGTCCGGATGGTGGTGATCCATCACGTGGCCTCTATCGCTCACAAGATGAAATCGATTCTTTGCTTTTCCACATTATCAATCGCGGCAAAGAAAGCATCGCGCTGGATTTGAAGAATCCGGCTGATAAGGATGTGGTTTTTGCCCTCATCAAACGCGCCGATGTGTTGATTCAAAACTATCGACCGGGCGTCGCCGAGCGGCTTGGCTTTGGTTATGAGGCCGTCAGCGCCCTCAATCCGCGTCTCGTCTACGCCTCGATTTCGGGTTACGGATCGCATGGCCCTTGGAGCGAATTGCCGGGTCAGGATCTTTTGGCGCAGGCGCGTTCCGGCATTATGTGGCTGTCGGGTGACGCCGAGGATGCACCGACACCAACGGGCCTTGCGCTAGGAGATGTCTATACGGGTGTCACCGCCGCGCAGGGCATTATGGCCGCTTTGATCGGCAGATCGATTTCGGGCAAGGGGGCTTTGATCGAAACTAGCCTGCTTGAAACCTTGATTGATCTTCAGTTCGAACAATTGGCCATGTTCATGAATAAGGGCGAGAAGACTCCGGTTCGTAGCGACATAAGCAATGCCAATGCCTATGCGCCGGCGCCTTACGGTGTCTATAAAACAGCGGACGGTTATCTGGCTCTGGCTATGAACCCCATTGAAAAGCTGTCCAACCTGCTAGGCTTGCCTTGTCTGATGCTGTTCCCTTTCGATCCGGCAGATCCTTTGGTTAATCGTGATGAGGTCAAGGTCCTTTTGGCCACGCGCCTATTGTCACAGACTACGGCCTTTTGGCTGGATATTTTGCAACCGGCTGATATTTGGTGTTCAGAAGTTATGGACTGGCCCACCCTGTTAGAGAGCGAACAGGCTGAGATTTTGGATATGATTCAATCCATTCGCACCAGTGATGATAAGGTGCTGAAAACAACGCGTCTGCCGCTAAAACTCAATGGTAAGCGTTTGTCGGAATCTAAGGGCGGCCCTGCCTTGGGTGCCAACAGTGCGGCGATCCGCGCTGAAGTCGCGGAATTTGTTAAAGAAAAAGCCCTAGCCCAATGATAACGCTAAAAGGTATGACGTGGGACCATCCGCGTGGTTATGCGTGCCTTGAGGCTGCTTCAAAACTGTCCGAGGTCACGCAAGGTATTCGGGTCGAATGGGAGCGGCGCTCTTTGCAGGCCTTTGCTGATGTGCCGATTGCGCAATTGGCCAAGCAATATGACTTCATTGTTTTGGACCACCCGCATGTCGGTCAGATTGCCGATAGCGGTTGTTTGTTGCCCTTGCCGGAGCCTGAGGGTTTCGTTGCCAATTCAATGGGCGGGTCGGCGGAAAGCTATGTCTATAACGACGTCTGCTGGGCCTATGCGATTGATGCGGCCTGTCAGATGGCGGCCTATCGTCCCGATATGGCTGGGCCTTTGCCGCTGACATGGGAGGCTTTTCTAGGGTCAGACGCTAAGGCCTTTCGCGCAGTCACGCCGCTGAAGCCCGTTGATGCTTTTGACATGTTACTGACGCTGGCGGCGAGTCGTGGCGATACAGAACAGCCCTTTTCATCGTCTGATTATTTTGCGCCAGAAACGGGCTTGCTCGGCTTGAAAATCCTTAAGGCCCTCTATCGTTTGGGGCCATCCGAAGCCGTGGGATGGAACCCCATTCAGGTTCTGGAACTACTTAGCACGACAGATGAATTTGCCTGCTCGCCGTGTCTGTTCGGCTATATCAACTATGCCCGTAATGGGTTCCGTCCGAACCGCCTTGGCTATTTTGACCTGCCTGTTTTTGAAGGCATGGATACACGCCGCGCTATTTTGGGTGGTGCTGGTCTGGGGGTTTCGGCGCAAACAGCCGACCCTGCAGTGGCCATAGCCTACGCCAACTGGCTGGCTTCTGAGGCCGTGCAATCGGGCGTTTATGTTGAAAATGAAGGCCAGCCTGCACATCGCCAGACCTGGCAAAAATTGGCTTCTGATCCGCGTTGGGAAGGTTTCTTAGGCGGCGGTCAGACGACCATCAGCACGGCTTGGACGCGTCCGCGTTCAAATTGGTTTTTACATTATGTCGATGAGGTATGTGAAATTTTCCCAAATTTCTTCATACGCGACATCAACGAACAGACGTTTTTGGACAGCCTAAACGGTCTGTTTAGACATCCCTATAAGGATAGATAATTTCATGCAAACGGTCGTCATTACAGGCGGAAACCGCGGCTTAGGCGCATTTCAGACCCGCAAATACCTTTCGGAAGGCTATCGGGTCTATGTGGTTTGCCGCTCAGACGGTGATCTTGAGGCCATTCGTGGTGAAAACCTCGGTGGCGAACTCATTGCGATCGAACAAGACCTGTCCGATTGGCGCAATGTCGCCTTTTTGGACAAGATCAAAAGCGAAGTCGGCCAGATCGATGCGCTTATCAACAATGCGGGTATCCACCTGAAAAAGCCAATTTGGGATGTCTTGCCCGACGAACTGGAAGGCGTTCTCGATATCAACGTCAAGGCGATGTTCATGCTGTGTGGCCGCTATGTGGCACTGTCTCGTGAAACGGGCGGCGCCATTGTCAATCTGTCGTCGATGGGCGGCTTGATGGCTCTGCAAAGTGCCGCCGCCTATGTGACGGCTAAAACGGCGGTGATCGGCCTGACGCGCAGCGTGGCGGTTGATGCTGCACCCTTTGGTATTCGTTGTAATGCGGTTTGTCCGGGCTTTATTGAGACGGACATGACCCGCGCGATTCTGGCTAAGGATCCGGCGCGCCGTGATAAGATCGAAGGCCGTATTCCGACCCACAAATTTGGCACTCCGCAAGACGTTGCCAATGCCACATATTTTTTAACCAGCTCTCAGTCTACCTATATCAACGGTGTGTCTCTACCCGTCGATGGTGGCTATGCGATAGGATTTTAAGACCATGACGTATCAAGCTTCTAAATTGATGTCTGCCACCACGATTGCGGTCGAAGATGCCACCATGCCCGAAACCATCGAAGCCGGTTGGGTGCGCATTAAGCTTGCCGCCGCCAGCATCTGCGGTACGGATATGCACTATTTCCGTCACTTCGGTAATGCCGGTTTTGCACTGGAACATGCCATTACACTGGGTCATGAGGCCTGCGGCTGGGTCGAAGATGCCAATGGTGCTGATCTCAAAAAAGGTCAGTTGGTGGCGCTTAATCCTATCATCAATTGCGGCGAATGTGCGCAATGTCAAAAGGGCTTGGTCAATCTGTGTACCGCCAAGCGCTTTCCGGGTTCAGCCCTGACCAAGCCGCATATTGACGGCTTTTTCCGTGAATATTTTGACTTTCCGGCCTTTTGCTGCCGACCTGTGGCCGATAGCGTAAAGCCCGAACACCTGACTTTTGCCGAGCCTCTGGCCTGTGCCCTGCACGCCGTAAATACCGGTCATGTTAAGGCCGGTGATAAGGTTCTAGTTACGGGTTGTGGCCCAATGGGGCTTTTGGCCATTGTCGGTGCGGCGTCGAAAGGGGCTGAGGTTTCGTGCCTTGATCTGCGACCTAATACGGTGGCCTTGGGTCAAAAGGTTGGCGCGACGCATGGCTATGTCGGTGGTCAGGATGATCTTAGCGGCCTCAATAGCCAATTTGATGTGGTTATCGAAGCCAGTGGCGCGCCTGTTGTCTTTAATCAGGCGATGGATTTCGTGCGTAAGCGCGGCATTATCTCTATGCTGTCTTCGATGCAGTCATCCACCCTGCCGCTTAATCTGCAGAACATTATGCTGAAGGAAATTCAGGTTCTGGGCTCTTTCCAGTTCAACAAAGAGTTTGAAGAGGCCGTTCAGGTTATCGAAAGCGGCAAATACGATTTCGACCAAATGATTGCCGGTAAGTTCGGCATTTCTGATACGGCCGAAGCCTTCGATTTGGCCCTAAGCGGTAGCAAGGCCGGTAAGGTGCAATTGGTTGGTGCCGCCTAATTACGTTCGACCCTAATTTAAATAGGGCAGGGTGCGGTTTACGCAGCCTGCCTTTTTTAGTGCGGCTTATCCAAGCTAAATTCAGCGCGTATGGCGGCGGAATCCTGACCGATAGTGGGGGCGGCCTCAGCGCAGGCGGGTCTGTAACCATCAAACCGCAAAGGTATGCGTGTCGTTGACAGGTTGACGCCGTTGCGCAGGTTGAGGGTTTGCAAAAGGTCCAAGGCCTTAAAATTGGCACCGCCCATCAGATCGGGCCAATCCAGTACGGCCGCGCACCAGATATCGGCAGGTTGGAAGCGATCCAACCAAAATTGCGTAGCCTGTGTACGTAGTTTGCGCGCAATAACCGACTTGATGGCGTCACGATGCACAAAGGCATCTCTCGGTTCGTTCATAAAAATATCGAGCTCACCAGTCTCCAATAGCGCTTCAAGCCGCGCCAAGGGTGTCATGGCAATGGCAATATAACCATCAGCCGTTTGATAGACACCATAGGGCGCCGATAAATAGGCATGGGCCGAGCGTTCAACTGATCGTTTGGGCGGTCTTTGGCCGTCATTGAGGTGCGTCGTCAAGACTTCGAATTGCAGATCAACGAGGGCTTCGAGCAGGCTGGTTTCCACATGCGCGCCCTTGCCTGTGCGTTCGCGGCGGAACAGGCTGGCTAAGATGCCTTGGGCTAAGGCCGCACCGGCCATGATGTCGGCCACGGGCAAACCAAAAGGCACAGGGCCGTGGGAATCGTCACCACTCAGCCACATAATGCCGGAACGTGCCTGCGCCAAAAGATCCTGACCGGGGCTATGGGCCCACGGTCCTTCATGGCCATAACCGCTGATCGAGCCATAGACGATCTTTGGATGTTTTGCCCGTACGCTGGCATGATCAAAGCCCAAGCGCTCAATGACGCCCGGTCGAAAATTTTGCAAGACCACATCGGCGTGGCTGATTAGCTGCCACAGGGCCGCGCGGTCGACATCCAGTTTCAGATCGAGCGCAAGGCTTTGTTTGGAACGGTTAATGGCGTGAAAAATCGTAGAATCGCCACCGATTTCTGTGTCGGACAGATAGAACCGTCGACATAGATCACCGCCATCGGGACGCTCAATCTTGATAACGCGCGCCCCCATATCCTGCAGGCGCAAAGATGCATAGGGGCCGGACAGAAACTGGCACATATCAACAATCAGTAACCCCGCCAGAGGCAGGTCATCCGACCCGTCTGCATCCATATCTTGTGTCACGTGCTGGCCTTTGGTGCGACATCCACGCCGAACCAGACAAAGGCCTCAGAACTGGTATTGACCCAGCCATGTTGCGTGTCGGGTTCAAACAGCAAAATGTCACCCGCCTTGAATGGCAGTTCACGCACTTCTGATGTGTCGGCAGTGGTCAGGGTCAGAATGCCTGCGCCACTGATGACATAGAGGGCGTAAGGGTTGGGGCCGCTATGGGGCGGCACGTGCGCACCCGCTTCGACACGGCCATGCGCTACGCTTAAGCCATGGGCAGGTAGGCTAACGGCGACACCATATTGAAACTGCATGTCCGGCACATCGTTCATAATGCAGGCCGGTTGAGCCCGTGCTATGGCAATATTGTTGGCATCATTTTCGATGAGGTGAATCTGACCGGCACAGCGATCGGCAAGGGATGAAATTGTGGTCATGTTGGGTTCTCGTCCGCTCTAGTATTTCATATAGACGGTGCGTTTTTGCAGATAACCTTCGACGCCATATTCGCCGTCTTCGCCACCAAGGCCGCTTAGTTTGTGGCCGTTGTGATAGCCCTGAACATAGCCGACAATGCCCTTGTTCAAGAAGATGGTGCCGGTTTCCATACGCTGGATGGCGTCCATATAAACCGAAGGATTGCGCGTCCATAAATAGGCTGACAGGCCATCAGGACGGCTATTGGTGATATCAAGCGCATCTTCGTAATCGGCCACGCGCACGATGGGCAAGACTGGCCCGAATATCTCTTCTTTGACCACAGCCGTGTGACGGTTGGCATTGACCAAAATGGTTGGCTCATACCAGTTGCCGCCCGACATATCGCCCATATCAGGCCGGTTGCCACCCAGCACCAATTCTGCGCCGCTCTCTATGGATTCACGCACCAAATCTTCGACGCGCGCCCGTGCGCCAGCCGTCGTGATGGGGCCCATGCCAGCATTTTGCATAGGGTCGCCAGTGCGAATGGTTTTAACGCGCTTCAGCAGTTTTTCGGTAAATTCGTCGGCCACGGCCTCTTCGACCAGAACCGTTTCATTACAGATACAGACCTGTCCGGCATTGGCAAATCGCGCGATCGCCGCAGCTTCGACGGCGGCATCAATATCGGCGTCCTTCAGCACAATGAACGGTGCCTTGCCACCCAGTTCCAGCGACAGGGCTGCCAGATTTTGCGACGCCGCCTTTGCCACACCCTGACCAGCGCGGATGCTGCCGGTAAGGGTCACAAGGCGGGTCATTGGGCTGGCGACCAAGGATTGTGCGACATCAATGCCACCGGCGCTAATCATGTTGATAACGCCACGTGGCACGCCTGCGGCCTCTACCACCTTGCAGAATTCGGAAGCCGTGACGGGTGTCGCCTCATGCGGCTTGATGATCATGGTATTGCCAGTCACCAGAGCTGGGCCGACCTTGCGGCCAATCAGGGCCAGAGGGTAGTTATAGGCACACAGACCGACGGTCACACCAAACGGCACCTTAAAGATCATGAGTTGCTCATTCGGCGCATCAGCCGGCAGAATGTCGCCGCGAATACGACGCGCCGCTTCGGCAGAATAGGTCATATAGCGGATCGTGTCGTCGACTTCGAATTCAGCGTCCGAAAGCGGCTTGCCTTGTTCTTGAACCAATAGGCGGGCAAAGTGATCGCGCTTTTCCTGCAAACCCTTGGCGATGGCGTACAAAAAGCCAGCCCGTTCTACTGGTGGGCGCATCTGCCAAAGTTTTTGCGCGCGAAACGAAGTTTCCAAGGCGCGTTGGGCGTCATCAAGCGTACAATCGGCAACCTCGGCCCAGACCTTTCCATTAGAAGGGTTGGTGACGGACAGGCGCGCGCCGGATGATGAATCGATCCATTCGCCGTCAATATAGCTTTGATAATAGTTCATTTTCCTGGCCCTTTGTGTTTGAAGCACTTTATCATGCAATTTCTTATGTAGAAATTATTTTCGACAGAACGGCCAAATTTCCGTGAATTTTCTGGAAATACAGCCTATTTTGATGTAAATCATCACATATGTGAAAGTTATTATTTATATACAGAATTAAGCTTTCACCAGGCTCAATCACGCCCTAGTTTGTCAAACCCTCATCATAGGTGTTGGCGTAAGGGCGCATCATGACACAGGAATCTCACAATGGACGGAAATGTTCGCCTAGATAAAAACGGTACAGTGGCTGAACTGGTACTGGATCGGCCGGCAAAACATAATGCCTTGACGCCACATATGTATGACCAGATTAAGCAGGCCTGTGAGCAGATCAATGCCGATGCTGACATTCATGTCTGTATTGTGCGCGGGGAGGGGCCTAAGGCCTTTTGCGCCGGTTCCGACATTAAGGCGCTGGAAAACTATGCGAATTTTTGGGAATGGCGCAACAGAAATGACTATATTGCGTCATTACGCTCTGTCCGTAAGCCGCTAATTGCGGCGGTAAAGGGTTGGGCGCTTGGTGGCGGTTTGGAAATTGCCTTGGCGTGTGATGTTCGTGTTGTGTCCCCTAACGCAGTGTTTTCGGCACCGGAAATTACCATGGGCTGGAATGGCGCAGGTGGTGCCGCGCAGCATCTGACACGCATGGCCGGTTATGGTCAGGCTATGCGCTATCTGTTGACCGGAGAACGCTTTGGTTTTGCCGTGGCTGAAAAAATGAACATGGTGCAATGGGAGGCCCCAGAAGGTGGCGAGCTTGAATTGGCGCGTCAGATTGCTCAACAAATAGCGGCACATTCCACCGTGGCGTCTCAGGCGGTTAAGGCGGCTGTGCGGTCGGCCATGAACACATCGGTTGATATGGGTTTGCAGATCGAGAACGAATTGATGTCCTTATGTTTTGCCAAGATTGATCTTGACAAGCAGACCGCAATAAATGCCACGTCTCGTTTGGACATGGGAAAAGATGGCGCGAATGGCTAAGACTGAAGATCAAAAACTCAAGGATGAATCGCAAAAACGACAGCAAAAGTCTGATGTGCCATCTGTCGAAAAGGCGCTAGATATAATTGAGCTTTTATCGTTGCGGCCGAATGGTTTGACGATGAATGAGCTAACGCGCGAGCTGGATCGCAGCATGGGTGAGATATACCGCATCGTGGTTTATCTGACGAACCGTGGCTATGTGCAACGCGATGAAAGCACAGATCGTTACGGCATGACTTTGCGAATGTTTGAGTTGTCGCACCAATTTGGCCCGACGGATAATATTCTAAAGCTGGCTTCGCCTATATTAGAAAAAATCTCATTCCGAACTGAGCAGTCCTGCCATTTGGCAGTTCTATATAAGGCCTCAATTCTAGTTTTGGCCTCAAGCCCAAGCCCAAGACCTGCCTCTTATTCGGTCAAGGCCGGTGCAACCTTTCCTTTTATGACGACATCGTCAGGCGTGGTCATCTTGTCCTTTCTTGAAGAGGATAAGCGTGATCGCTATTTGGCCAGCTTACCGCTGGGGGAGCAAAATGTTTTGATGGAAAGGCTGATGCGTATCAAAGATCAGGGTTATGAAACCGCGCCCAGCACGCTTATGCATGGCGTCACCAATCTAAGCGCGCCTGTATTTTCACGCGACGGGGTGGTTGCCGCCATCACGACCGGTTTTGTGCTTCAGTATGAGCAGAGATGTTCGCTAAATGAAATGGCTAAGGAAATACGCGATGGGGCCAAAGAGCTATCGCAGCTTTTGGGTGCCGGTACCGACAGTTTGGCTTAATCGCAGGTCTGTTTGAGATAAATAACAGGCGCTTTGTTGATGTAAC
>JBAWDM010000112.1:0-13080 GCA_049590735.1 Asticcacaulis sp.
GATATCAGCTTTGAAGAGCTGCGTGAAAAACACGACGCTATTCTGATCGCGACCGGCGTCTATAAGACCCGCCGTCTGGCTGTGCCCGGTTGCGGTTCAAAGGGCGTTGTGGTGGCGCTGGACTATCTGACCATGGCCAACAAACAGGGCTTTGGCTATGAGGTCAATGCCGAAGACGAAGCGCATCTCAATGCCAAAGACAAGCATGTTGTGGTGGTTGGCGGTGGCGATACGGCCATGGACTGCGTGCGCACGGCTGTGCGTCAGGGCGCAAAGTCTGTGTCATGCGTCTATCGTCGTGACCGTGCCAACATGCCGGGCTCAGACCGCGAAGTGAACAATGCCGAAGAAGAAGGCGTGCGCTTTGAGTGGTTGTCGGCGCCTAAGGCCGTCATGGGCGATGCCGATGCCGTCACAGCGCTGCGGATTCAACGTATGCGCTTAACCGCGCCGGACGCTGAGGGCCGTCAGGGCATCGAAGATGTCGCCGGGGCTGAAAACGACCTGCCGGCCGATCTGATCATCGAAGCTTTGGGCTTTGAGCCGGAAAACATGCCGGTCATGTTCAATGAGCCAGGTCTTGAGGTCAGCCGCTGGGGCACACTCAAAGTCCATGCCGGTGAATATCGCACCATGGTCGATGGTGTCTATGCGGCCGGTGATATTGTACGTGGCGCTTCACTGGTGGTCTGGGCTGTGCGGGAAGGGCAGGATGCTGCCGCCGACATCCACCACTATCTTCAAACCGAACAGCTCGCCACGGCTGAACTGGCCGAGCCTTCCTCCTATGCCTTAGGAGTAGCGGAATAATTATGACCCATTTTGACTCACATAAGCACTATCTGAACCAACGCGCCCGCCTGATCGAAGGCCATGCCTATGATCCGGCTACGGAAATCTCGGCGTGTGGCGTCGGCATTGTCTGTTCTATTGACGGTAAGCCCCGCCGCGATGTGGTTGAGCTGGCCGTGCGCGCACTGAAGGCCCTGTTCCACCGCGGCGCTGTCGATGCCGACGGTAAGTCGGGCGATGGGGCGGGCATTATGATCAATGTGCCGCAGGCCTTTTTCCGTCGTCAGGTCGAAAATATCGGCCATAAGCCGCGCTCCGGCCCCATTCTGGTCGGGCAGGTCTTCCTGCCGCGCAGTGATCTGGGTGCTCAGGAAGCCGCGCGTACCATTGTGGAATCCGAAGTTCTGCGCTCCGGCTTTTTTCTCTATGGCTGGCGTCAGGCGCCGGTCGATGTGGCGCAACTGGGTGAGCGCGCCATGGCGACTCGTCCGGAGATCGAGCAGATCATGCTGGCCGCTCCCGAAGGTCTTGAGGGCGAGGCGCTGGAACGCGCCATGTTCCTGTGTCGCCGCCGCATCGAAAAGCGTGTCGATGCCGCTCATCTGGGTGATTTCTACCTGTGTTCCTTCTCGGCCCGCACCCTGATCTATAAGGGCATGTTCCGCGCCGAACTGGTGGATGACTTCTATCTTGACCTGAAAGATCCCGAATTTGTGTCGTCCGTGGCCATTTTCCACCAGCGTTTCTCGACCAATACCTTCCCGGAATGGCGTCTGGCTCAGCCCTTCCGCATGCTGGCGCATAACGGGGAAATCAACACCCTGCGCGGCAATGTCAACTGGATGAAGAGCCACGAAATTCGCATGGCCGCCACGACCTTTGGCGATGAAGCCAAGGACGTAAAACCGGTCATTCAGCCGCGCGGCTCGGATTCGGCGGCGCTGGATAATGTATTTGAGCTTTTGGTGCGTGCGGGTCGTTCGGCCCCGATGGCCAAGGCCCTGTTGATTCCCGAAGCGACGGCCAAGGACGACACCGCCTCTGAGGCCAATAAGGCGCTCTATGCCTATTGCAACTCGGTCATGGAGCCGTGGGACGGCCCGGCGGCGATTTGCGCCACCGATGGCCGCTGGGTCATTGCCGGTAAGGATCGCAATGGTTTGCGCCCTCTGCGCGTGACGGAAACCAAAGATGGCCTTTTGATCGTCGGCTCCGAAGCGGGCATGACCGGTGTGGACGAAGATCGCGTGACGCGCCGCATCCATATTGCCCCCGGCCGGATGATCGCCGTCGATCTCGACGAAGGCAAGCTCTATTCCGAAACGGAAATCGTCGACATTCTGGCGCAAAAGCACGACTATTCCGGCTGGCTGGAAAACATGGTCGACCTTGAGCCCCTGATTGTTGACGGCCCTGAGCCGCGTAATTTTGTCGGCGAAGAGCTGAACCGCCGTCAGATTGCGGCGGGTTTCAGCCTCGAAGACCTCGACTCGGTGCTTGATCCCATGGTCAAGGACGGCAAGGAAGGCATTGGCTCCATGGGCGATGATACGCCTTTGGCGGTGTTGTCGGATCAATGGCGTCCGATCGCCCACTTCTTCCGCCAGAATTTTGCGCAGGTGACCAATCCGCCCATTGATCCGTTGCGGGAATCGCAGGGCATGAGCCTGAAGACGCGCTTTAAGAATCTCGGCAATATTCTGGCCGAAGACGAAGCGCAAACTGATGTGTTCGTGCTGGAAAGCCCTTTTCTGACCACGCTTATGTATGAGCGTATGCTCAAAATAGAAAATGTCGGTCATGTCGCTAAGCTGGACTGTACGTTTGAGGTGCCGACTGAGGGCGCGTTGTCGGGCGCGGGCCTTGGTGCGGCGCTGGAACGTCTGCGCGAAGAGGCCGTAACGGCCGTCAGCGAAGATATGGCCAGCATGATTGTGCTGACCGACGAAGGTCTGAATGCTGAGCATATGGGCGTGCCGATGATTCTGGCGGCAGCGGCTGTGCATTCACGTTTGGTGCAAAAGGGCCTGCGCTCTTTTGTGTCGATCATTGTGCGCACCTCTGAGACTATGGACCCGCATGCCTTTGCCGTTCTGGTCGGTGTGGGTGCCACGGCGATCAACCCTTATCTGTCGCTTGAACTGCTGCAGGAGCGTCTGGCTAATGGCCGTTATCCGGGTCTGGATGAGCACAAGGCCTTCCTAAACTACAAAAAGGCCATCGAAGCCGGTCTGATGAAGATTCTGGCCAAGAAGGGCATTTCGATCATTTCCTCCTATCGTGGCGGCTATGAATTCGAAGCGCTGGGCCTGTCGCGCGCTTTGGTGGCGGAATATTTCCCCGGCGTGACCTCACGTATTTCCGGTATTGGTTTGTCGGGTATTGAGCTTAAACTGGCGGCCCTGCATGCCAATGCCTGGTCAACCAAGCCTGTGACCAATATCGGTGGCTTCTATAAGCTGCGGGCGGCGGGTGAAACCCATTATTACCAGCCCAAGCTGATCCATCTGCTTCAGGATGCGACGACCCGCGACGACTATGATGTGTTCAAGAAATATTCTGACCTCATCGCCGGCATGTCGAAAACAGCCCCCACCAGCCCGCGTGATCTGTTGGCCTGGCGTCATGTCGATGCGCCGATTGCCATCGAAGAAGTCGAAAGCGTCAACGAAATCCGCAAGCGTTTCGTCACGCCCGGCATGTCCTTAGGGGCGCTGTCGCCTGAGGCCCATGAAACCCTGAACATCGCCATGAACCGCATTGGCGCGCGCTCGGTATCCGGTGAAGGCGGCGAAGACCCGGCCCGCTATGTGCGTCGTCCCAATGGTGACAACCCCAATTCGGCCATCAAGCAGATTGCGTCGGGTCGTTTCGGTGTTACGGCGGAATATCTCAACCAGTGCCGCGAAATTGAAATCAAGGTCGCTCAGGGTGCCAAGCCCGGCGAAGGCGGGCAATTGCCCGGCTTTAAGGTCACGGAATTCATCGCCCGCATGCGTCACTCGACGCCGGGTGTGGGCCTGATCTCGCCGCCGCCGCACCATGACATCTATTCGATCGAAGACTTGGCGCAGCTTATCTATGATTTGAAACAGATCAATCCGCGTGCCCGTGTTACCGTCAAACTTGTGTCGCAATCGGGCATCGGTGCGGTTGCCGCCGGTGTCGCCAAGGCGAAGGCCGATGCCATTCTGGTGTCGGGCAATGTCGGCGGCACGGGGGCCTCGCCCTTAAGCTCGATCAAGTTCGCAGGGCTGCCGTTTGAACTGGGCCTGTCTGAGGCGCATCAGGTGCTGACGCTGAATAATTTGCGGGGTCAGATTCGCCTGCGGGCCGATGGCGGCATGCGCACAGGTCGTGATATTGTGATTGCGGCCATGCTGGGCGCGGATGAATTTGGTGTGGGCACGGCCTCTTTGGTGGCTATGGGGTGCCTGATGGTGCGTCAGTGCCAGTCCAATACCTGCCCGGTTGGTGTCTGCGTGCAGGATGAGCGTCTGCGTGCCAAATTTACCGGCACGCCGGAAAAGGTCATCAACCTGTTCACCTTTATCGCCCGCGAAGTGCGCGAAATTCTGGCCTCGCTCGGTCTGCGTTCACTCGATGAAGCGGTGGGGCGCACTGATCTGTTGCTTCAGGTGTCACGCGGCGGCGCGCACCTCGATGATCTTGACCTGAATCCGTTGCTGGTCAAGGTCGATCTGGACCCTATGGCCACCATTACGCCGGCCGACCAGATCAATGAGGTGGCCGATACGCTGGATGCCCAAATCGTGCGTGACGCGGCCTATATGCTGGAACGCAAGGAAAAGATGACGCTGACCTATGATGTGCGCAACACTATGCGCGCCGTGGGTACGCGCACCTCCTCGCACATTGTCAGCCGCTATGGCTCGACCCTGGACGATGGTCATCTGAAGCTGGAACTGCTGGGTTCGGTTGGTCAGTCGCTGGGGGCCTTTGGCGTCAAGGGCCTGTCGATCAATTTGGTCGGTGAGGCCAATGACTATGTCGGTAAGGGGCTGTCGGGGGCGTCCATTGTTATCCGGCCTAAGGTCTGGCAGGAGCATCAAGCTCTGGCGGGTAACACCATACTGTATGGCGCGACCTCTGGTCAGCTCTATATTGCCGGTGGTGTCGGCGAACGCTTCTGTGTGCGCAATTCGGGTGCCACGGCTGTGGTCGAAGGGGCCGGCGCGCATGGCTGCGAATATATGACAGGTGGCGAAGTGGTGATCTTAGGCCGTGTCGGTGCCAATTTCGGCGCAGGCATGACCGGCGGCATTGCCTTTGTGCATGACCCCGAACAGGTCTTTGCGCAATATGTTAACCCTGAGGGCATCACCCTGCGGCCTGTGACCGAAGGGAATGTGGCCCGTCTGAAGGCGCTTATTGCGACCCATTATGAAAAGACCGGATCGCCGCGCGCTAAAGCGATACTGGATGGCTGGGAAGAAAGCTTGGCGACCTTTGTTGAGGTCATGCCCAACGAAATTCTGGCTATTCAAGCGCGCGCCGAAAAAGTCAGCGCCTGATTTAGGTCTGCAAACTGGAAAAAGCCCCTGTTCCTTTCCGAACGGGTGCTTTTTTTGTGTTTTAATGTGCCACCTGAGGCATTTATCCGGTTCGCATATTGATTACTTATACTGTGACAAGGAGTGTAACAGTTGGTTAAGGGTGTGAGTCGGAGCCGGTATGAAAACCAAACGCCTAGTCTTTCCACTTCTGTTAACGGCAGGGGCTGTCCTGTTCCTGGCGGCATGTGCCACATTTGGCGGACGCTCAGGCAACCGGTCTGTGCCGCAACCGGCCCAACCGATTGATTTGGCGAAATATGTCGGTCTTTGGTATGAAATCGGGCGCTATGAGAACCGTTTTGAAAAAGACTGCGAAGCGGTGACGGCGGAGTATCGCAGCCTGCCCGATGGTCAGATCGAAGTGATCAACAGTTGCCGTAAAGACAGCGTGGATGGCCGTAAAAAGGTGGCTAAAGGTAAGGCCAAGGTCATGCCGGGCAGCGATAATGCCAAGCTCAAAGTCTCGTTCTTTGGCCCCTTTTATGGCAATTACTGGGTTATGGATCGCGCTCAGGATTATAGCTGGGCGATTGTCGGTGAACCCAGCGGGCGCTATCTGTGGCTGCTAAGCCGTACCGCCCAGCCTGACGATCTCACGCGCGCCACGATGGAAACGCGCACGCGTGAGATGGGTTATGACTGGTCTATGGTGCGGATGACCAAGCATTAGAACCTAGATACCGTCGCCGCCATAGATAGGGTTATGGATGCCGCATTCCACCTTTTCGGTATCGGCCCAGCGGCCGGAACGGGCGTCTTCGCCGGCGGCGACCGGCTTGGTGCAGGTAAAGCAGCCAATCGACGGAAAGCCTTGTTCAACAAGCGGATGCGGCGGCAAATCATGAGCCACGAAATAGTCGCTGACATCCTGCGCTGTCCATGTGGCCAAAGGATTGACCTTGAAATGCTTGCCGTCAAACTCAACGATTGGCAGGCTGGTGCGCGTGGCACTTTGGTGGCGCTTGCGGCCTGAAATCCATGCCCCGTAATTTTCCATCAGACGGTTAAGCGGGCGCACCTTGCGCAGATCGCAGCAGGCATCGGGCGCCGTGCGCCATAAGGTGCCCTTGGTGTCTTCAGCCGCCGCCTCAGCCGGATCGGCTTTCAGGTTGATCAGATTGGTCAGTCCCAAACGCTTTACCAGTTCATCGCGATATTGCAGGGTCTGGAAAAAGTGCCGGTCGGTATCGAGGAAAATCACTGGTACATCCGGCTCGATTTCCGAGACCATATGCAAAAGCACGGCCGAATCCGCGCCGAACGAGGAGGACAGGGTGATGTCGCCGACAAATTCCTGTTGGATGGCGGCGCGCAAAATCTCTTGGGCCGACAGGTGTTCCCACTCAGCACTCAGGGCTTCGGCGCGCACGGCGCCTGTGGATTTGGTGTGATCCTTCAGTCTGTCTATCAAGATCGTCATGGTCATACTTTCTCAGAGCTTAAACGCGCTCAGAAAAGAAGAAATGGGTATTTAAGCACCGTGCCGCAAGGCCCAGGCGGGTGCGTGCGCGTCGGCAGCACTTTGGTAAAAGGTGGTAAAGCGCGCCTTGGCAGACGCTAAGGCCTCAACCGGATCGTGATCCTTGACCACAAATTCGCTGACACCACAGCGCAGCATCAGCAGGAGCTGGTCACGCAGAATGTCGCCAACGGCGCGGATCGGGCCGTCAAAGCCCAGATCCTGCCGTAGAATGCGGGCGGTCGAATAGCCGCGGCCATCGCGATAACCCGGAAAGGCCACTTCGATCAGGGCGATCTTGTCGAGAAAGGGGGCCAGACTACGGACATCCTGACCGGGATTTATGCGCACACCATAACGGCCATTCAGCCCGTCCAGCTCAGACAAGGCGCGCTCAAAACTGAGCACATATTGGCCATCTGAGCCACGGGCGTCTTCGTCGGCCAGAAGCGTCCAGTCATTGACCAAAACCACCCCCGCATCATTGATCAGGGTGGGCTCAAAGGTGGAATTGGCACGGGGCAGGTTCGTCATGGCAGGGGCCTTTATAGGATCAAGCGGGTTCATGCAGGGCCTCGGCAAAGGCGGCGCGACCGACGCGGCTGAGGGTGTCAATGAACAACTCAGACTCACTGGTGCGCAGTTCAAGATAAAGCTGCACCACACGTTCAATGGCGGCGGGAATGGCTTCGGCTGGCAGGCCCTTGCCGGTGATAACACCAAGGGCGGCGTTTTCATCAGCGCGGCCACCCAGAAGGATCTGGTAAAATTCGACGCCCTGCTTATCGACCCCTAAGATGCCGATATTGCCGTTGTGATGGTGACCACAGGCATTGATGCAGCCCGACATCTTGATCGACAAATCACCGATCTTGTCGGTCAGCTCGGCGCTTTCAAAACGCCTGGAAATTTCCTGCGCCAGAGGGATGGAGCGGGCATTGGCCAATGAGCAATAATCCAGACCGGGGCAGCAGATAATATCGGTGATCTTGCCGACATTGGCGGTGCTCAGGTCTTTTGTGGCCAGTTGCGTATAAAGATCATACAGATCGGCTTTGGCGACATGCGGCAGCACGACATTTTGTTCGTGCGTGACGCGCAATTCCCCATTGCCAAACTGATCCGCCAGATCGGCCAGCAAATCCATCTGGTCGGCGGAAGCATCGCCCGGCACCTGTCCGATGGCCTTCAGCGATACGGTGACCGAAGCATAGTCATCGTTCTTGTGCGGGTTCAGATTGTTGCGCACCCAACGGGCAAAGGCCGGATCGGCGGTCTTGGCGCGGGCGAACGCCGCCTCATCGAGGGGGCGGTCAGCCAGGACGGGCGCCGGGAAAAAGCTCTGGATGCGCTCAATCTCGGCACGCGGCGGATCAATCCGGCTTGTGTCCAGCGTGGCCCACTCATCTTCGACCTGACGCTTATATTCATCAGGGCCAAGGGCAGCGACCAGTATCTTGATGCGCGCCTTATAGCTGTTGTCGCGGCGGCCATAGCGGTTATAAACCCGCAGGCAGGCTTCGAGATAGCTTAACAGATGATCACCCGACAGGCCCTTGCGTATGCACTGACCCAGCGCCGGGGTACGCCCCATGCCGCCGCCGACATAGACATCAAAGCCATCCTCAGTCAGGTGCAGGCCGATATCATGCAGGCGGATGGCGGCGCGGTCTTTCTTGGCAGCTGTGACGGCAATCTTGAACTTGCGCGGCAGGAAGGTGAACTCCGGATGGTTGGATGACCACTGGCGGATCAGTTCACACCACGGACGCGGGTCTTCGATTTCGTCACGCGCGGCGGCGGCGAACTGATCGGTCGTGGTGTTGCGGATGCAGTTGCCTGAGGTTTGCAGGCAGTGCATTTCGACCTCAGCCAGCTCCTCTAATACCTTGGGCGCATCGGCCAGCTTCAGCCAGTTAAATTGCAGATTGGTGCGGGTGGTAAAATGGCCAAAGCCGCGATCATAGGTGCGGGCAATATGGGCCAGCTTGCGCACCTGTTTTGACGACAAAAGGCCGTACGGAATGGCAATCCGCAGCATATAGGCATGCAGTTGCAGATAGATGCCGTTCATCAGACGCAGGGGCTTGAACTGATCTTCGGTCAGATCACCGGCCAGACGGCGCTTAACCTGATCGGAAAATTCGCGGACACGATCCTTAGCGAAGGCGTGATCGAAGCTGTCATAGATATACATAAACTCTATCCCTGAAAAATTTCGGCGCGATGAAAGCCGTGGGCTATATCATAGGTGGTCGGGCCGACGGTCGGGCCATTGGCGCGGACAAATTCGCGCACATGTTCGCGCTGCACCGGCGCATTGGCATCGGTAAGCGGTATCAGATAGGGGCCCACCACCTCGGTTTCGCGCAAGGCCCATTCGGCCTGTAAGGCTTCGGCTTCGGCATCATCAAGCGGACGGGCCTGAGCGGCATCCAGAACCCAGTCCTCAGCGCCCCACCACAGGGTCAGGCCATCACGCAATTGGTTGGCGGTCAAAAGTTTCATAGGTCGACTTTCACAGCATTTTCGATGACGGCGGCAATCTGCGCGCTGTCGGCATTAAAGGGGGCTGACTTATAGAGGGCGGCGACCTCACCGATAATGACAAGGGTGGGGCCTTTGGGTGGATTGGCGGCCAGCGTAGCGGCCAGCGTGCTCAGGGTGACTAAGGTGCGGCTTTCATCGTGGCGGGTGCCATTTTCAATGATCAAAACGGGCGTGCTGCCCGCGCGGCCATTGTGCATCAGCTTATCGGAGATAATCTGGCTGGTGGCCACGCCCATATAGACAACTAAGGTGTGGTGCGCAACGGACAGACCGGCCCAGTCGAGACTGAGCGGATTATTATCGGGGTCCCCATCTTTGGCGTGTCCGGTGATAAAAGTGACACTTTGCGCATAGTCACGGTGGGTGAGCGGCACAGAACTTGAGGCGGCGCAGCCTAAGGCCGCCGTAATGCCCGGCGTGATGTGGACGCTGATACCTGCCGCGCGCAGGGCTTCGACCTCTTCGCCACCGCGGCCAAAGACAAACGGATCGCCGCCTTTAAGGCGCACCACGCGCTTACCCAGACGGGCCTGCTCGACCAGTAGTTCGTGTATCTGATCCTGCGGCACACTGTGGTTGGACCGCGCCTTGCCGACATAGAACCGATCGGCATCGCGGCGCGCTAAGTCCATAATACCGTCGCCCACTAAGCGATCATAGACAATGACATCGGCCTCACTGAGGAGACGCAGCGCTTTAAGCGTCAGCAGTTCCGGATCGCCGGGGCCGGCACCGACCAGATGCACAACCCCTGTGCGCGGCTGGTTGGCAGCTATGTCGCGGCGGGCCATATCCATCGCCTCAGTGACCTTACCCGACCGCGCCAGTTCTGCGGCAGGAGAGGCCAAAACGGTTTCCCAGACGCGGCGACGATCATCGACATCAGCAAAAGCCGCACGCAAATGAGGATTTAGGGCCGTGGCAAATTCTGCGACATCGGCCTCTGAGGGCGGGACGGCGGCTTCGATCTTGCGGCGGGTGTCACGCGCCAGAACGGGCGCCGTGCCGCCTGTGGCTACACCAATGCTTAAAGACCCGCGATCTATAATGGCCGGCACGTGGAAATCGGACAGGTCGGGGAAATCGACTACATTCAGCGGGGCCCGTGATGTGCGCGCCAGTGCCGCAGCACGTTCCGCCAAAGCGCGATCTTCGAACGCCACAATAATCAGGGCCGCATCTTTGAGGTCTGCGGCGTCAGGCCAACGGTTTTCGACTGATACGCCTGTATAGTCCAGCGCCTCGGTTGGCGCAAAAACGGTGATTTTGGCGGGGGTGCGCGTCAAAAGGTTCAGCTTGCGCACCGCCCACGCACCGGCACCGATCAGGACGACCTGACGGTTAGTAAGCGGCCATGAAAGGGGCAGGGCAAGCATTGCAAAAACACCAAAAGAGGGATCACACAGCGTGACCCCCTCTAACACGGCTATATTTAAGGATTTATGCCCCGAAAGAAAAGCGATGCTTTGTGGTGTATCGGTTTAGGGCGGCTAAACGGCGGGGTGCGGGACAACCGGTCGCATGGTCAAATCCGACTCATGTGCTAGGGTAATCCCATGAGTTCAGAACACGCCCCAAACGACCAAGACCGTGCTGCCCGCCAGAAGATCCGCGAAGAGGCGGCCGCCATCGGTATAGATGAGGCCTTTATCTCAAAACTGGTCGATGAATTCTATCGCCGCGTCCAAAGCCACGAACATCTGGGGCCGGTGTTTAACAACGCTATTCACGACTGGCCGGAACATCTGGCCCGGCTGAAACTGTTCTGGCAGTCGGTGGCGCTCAATGCCGGTGTCTATTCCGGCAGCCCGATGCGCGCCCACATGAAAACAAAGACGATTGAACCGGCGCATTTTGGCGAATGGCTATATCTGTTTGAACAGACCCTGCGCGATATAGCCCCCGATGAACGCGCCGTGGACTATTTCATGGTGCGTGCCAGCCGCATTGGCGAGAGTTTGAAACTGGGCCTGTTTTATCGGCCAGCAGATGATGTGAAGGCCCCTTAAGGTCTTGAGTTTATCGTACAATTCACTAAGCTTGTCCCAACACAAAAAAAAGGGAAAGCTCTATGGAAACGCATCGCAGAGGCCTCATGTTCGGGGCTGCCGGTTTAGCCGTACTGGCCACAACAGCCTGTTCAAACGCCCAAAAAGCCGATGCGGCTGACAAGCCCGTTCTGGCGCCCACCCCGCCTATGGGCTGGAATAGCTGGAATTCATTTGCCACCACCATCAATGAAGAGCAATCGCTTGAGACCGCGCAGATCATGGCGCAAAAGCTGCTTCCGCATGGCTATACTGTCTTTACCATCGACATCCAGTGGTATGAGCCGGGCGCGGTCAGCTATAGCTATGCCTCAAACCCTGTGCCGACACTGGATGGCTATGGCCGCCTGATTCCGGCGCCTAATCGCTTTCCGTCATCCAAGGAGGGTGTCGGTTTCAAGACGATAGCCGAGAAGGTGCATGGTCTGGGACTGAAATTCGGCATCCATCTGATGCGCGGTATTCCGCGTCTGGCGGTCGAGAAGAACCTGCCGGTTTTTGGCACCAATCTCCACGCCAGGGACATCGCCAACACCAACAGCATCTGCCCGTGGAACCCCGACATGTACGGCGTCGATATGACCAAGGACGGCGCACAGGCCTATTATGACAGCGTGTTTGCCCTCTATGCGTCCTGGGGGGTCGACTTCATCAAGATGGACGATATGAGCCGTCCCTATGACGCGCACGCCCCCGAAATCGAAGCTGCCCACAAGGCGATTGTCACGTCCGGACGCCCTATGATGCTGAGCCTGTCGCCGGGCGAAACGCCGGTGGCACGCGCCGGTCATGTGCAGAAATACGCCCAGATGTGGCGCATCAGCGATGATTTCTGGGACGAATGGCATCTGTTGGAGGCGCAATTTACCCGTCTGGAAAACTGGAACGAACATCGCGTCATTGGTGGCTGGCCGGATGCCGACATGCTGCCGCTTGGGCGGCTGGCTCTGGGGCAACGCGACACCAAATTCACGCCGGATGAGCAGAAGACCGTCATGACCCTGTGGTCGATTGCCCGCTCACCGCTGATTATGGGTGGCGATCTGCGTTATCTCGATGAACCTACACTGGCTTTATTGACCCATGACGAGGTGCTGGCGGTGAACCAGTCCAGCCACGACAATCAGCCACATTTTCTGGCCGATGGCTGGCGCGTCTGGACGGCCAAAGCCCCCAATGGTGATGCCTATCTGGCTTTGTTTAATACCATGAACCGGCCGGGCACGTTCAAATTTGACCTATCCGTTCTGGGGCTTAAATCCGCCAAGGTGCGCGATCTGTGGGCAAGAGCCGACCTGCCTGAAGCCACAGGCAGCTTTAGCGCCGATGTGCCCTCTCACGGCGCAGGCCTGTGGCGACTGGCGTAATTATGAATTATATTTACGATCAAACTCATCGTCACTCATGACGGCATAGATGATGAGTTCGATAAAGGCGATTATGGAGGGTATAAATGTCCAACAGAAAAGAAGATAAACAACACCTAAAACCGGCTGGCCCAAATAAAATTTATGTCCGCCTAGCCCGCCCAGCAAAAGCGCTAAAATGATGGCCCCTAGCTTGGTTTTTCCATTTGTCTTTGGAGATTTCATGACAATAATTTGTGTGGCGGTCTTATCTTCAATTTCAAAATCTACAACAAGCCCTGCACGTG
>JBAWDM010000113.1:0-3818 GCA_049590735.1 Asticcacaulis sp.
GCGCAGCACCGAGGTGTGGTCATAGACCTGCGAATCGACCCATCCGCCCCGACTCCACGGTGAAATCACATACAGGGGGACGCGCGGGCCAAGGCCGTAAGGGCGACCGCGCAGTTCAGGCAGATCGACCTTTTCTTCGCCGGGTGCCGGATGCACATGATATTCGCCGTCTGTGGAAACGGCCGAGGCACCGGCATAGCCGCTTTGAGACGAAACATCGGCGGAAGGCGGTGCCGGTGGCGGCACATGGTCAAAAAAGCCGTCATTCTCATCGAAATTAAGGATCAGGGCCGTACCTGCCCAGACATCCGGATCGGCCGTCAGTGCATTCAGCACCTCAGCCGTATAGGCCGCCCCTTGCGCCGGGCTGGAAGGGCTTGGGTGTTCGCTGCGTTTGGCATCGGCAATAATGAAGTTCACCTGAGGCAGCTTGCCCGTCAGGACGTCATTGCGCAAATCGGCCAGACTGCGTGTGGATATGCCGCGGGCACGAAGTTCCGGATCACTGCCGGGGTCACCGCGATAGGCCTTGCGGAAAGACTCAAACCCCGCCAACGGGTTGTCCGTGAAATTATCAGCCATATCCTGATAGATTTGCCAGTTTACGCCTGCCGCCTGCAGGCGTTCGACATAGGTTGTCCAGCTATAGGACTGCGGATAGCCGTCAAGCTCAGGGAAGTTGTCATGAGAATTGCCGATCACCGGCCCGCCGGCCTGAGCATGCGGATCATTGTGGCCGCACCACTGGAAGACGCGGTTTGAATTGGTGCCCGTCTGAATGGCGCAATGATAGGCATCACAGATGGTAAAGGTCTCCGCCAGCGCAAACTGGAACGGAATATCCTCACGACGGAAAAAGCCAAGGCAATGGTTATGTTTGACATCCGGCCAGCGCCCCATGCGACCATGATCCCAGGACTGCTGGCCGTTCGACCAGGAATGCGGCGTGCTGTCGACGCGCATCAGGCGAAAATCGCGCGTAGTATCAAGCGGAAAGGGTGTCAGGGGCTGATCCGTACCTTCTGCCGGTTGCAGCCAGGCTGTGCGCGGCTTCTGGCCGGAAAGCGGCGGGGCGGGAATGATGAAGCGGTCGCCGAACCCGCGCACGCCTTTTAGTGTGCCGAAATAATGATCAAAGGAGCGGTTCTCCTGCATCAGGATCACAATGTGCTTTAAGTCCGTAATGTCGCCGTTGCGAACACCGGGTGCAATGGCGGCAGCGCGCGCAATAGCTGAGGGCAGCAGGGCAGCGGCGCCTGCGGTCAGGCCTGCCTGCAACAGACGGCGGCGAACCATATCGGTTGAGTGGACGGTGTTACGGGGCATGGATAGAGTCCTTACACATAGAAGCTGTTCGTTTTACGACAGGGTATTTGTTGGAACGGGCGCTGATATCTCGTCTGCGACCAGATGTTGCAGGACGCGTTTTCCCAGTACAGGCAAGGCACCGGCCTTATTGGTGCGCATAATGAGTCCACCCGCTATCGGATTAGCAGCGTCATGGACGGCTTTGACCAGTCGCAGAAACTCAGCCCGCCCCTGACCATTCGTGCCGTGCAGAGCACAAAGCTGGCGCCAGTCCTGCGCAAAGCTTTGCAGCAACCGATGAAACTGTATCGCGCGCCTTTGAGACTCAGCCGTATCCGTGGCCACCACCAGTTCAGAGCGCAGATCATCAATAAGCCATTGCACCTCGGCGGCCGGCATGATGGGCGAACGCTGATCATTTTCGGTGCGAAGTTGCGGATTGGAATCGGGTATCCAGCCGACCGTGCGCCAGTGTTCACGCGCAGGCTTAGGGCCACAGGCGAACTGCCAGAAGGCGGCTGTACCCGATGTGTCGGCAACCAGATGAATGCGGGCCTCATCTGAGCCATTATCGACATGGTGCAAACGCCAGTTATCGAATATCCACGCCTCGCCCGCGCCCATATGTACCGTTTCCCCGTCACAGTGAAAACGAACCTCTGGTCGGGTAAAAACCGGAATATGCACCCGCACACGCGTATGCCAGTGATAATTGATGTCGGCATGTTCGGGCACCCCTGCCCCCGCCGCCAGCCGCATCAGCCGCGACCGGCTCCAGACCACGCCAAAGCCCGCCAGCACCTGACGCAGATAAGGCATGCCCTCAAGCCAGCGTGTCGCCAGCATCTGTCCGTGGACGGAATCGGTTTCCTGACCACCGGCACTGATCAGGCGCGCCGCGGTATTGCCCGGAATACTGTCCGGGTGCGACACCCAGGCCTCGGCCGGCAAGGCGGCGACCTCGGCCTGAAGGCGGTCAGTGTCGAAAAGGATGGGCAATTGAAAAAAGGGTTGCGATAGTTTCATAGGATCAGGACCTGTACCTTATCAAAGCATCACCCAAAATGTCACGCAAGCCACCCAGCCACGGCGCATAGTTTTGCCATTGCGTCAGGCCGTCGCGACCGATAGGCTGACGCACCTGTTCGGAGCTGGGCGTGCGTATACTGCGCTGCGTGTCATAAAAGGTCAGGCAGGCCGGTTCAAAAGCCAGACCGCAATGGCTGAGCAACCGCCTTATGCTGGTTTCAGGATCGTGCACGACCTCCTCATAGGATACACGCAGCACCTTTTGCGGCAAGACCGCATCCCAATGGCGCATAAGGCCGAGATAGGTCCGGTAATAGCGGGCGATGGCCTCGACACTATAGCTAAAGGGCTGATGGGTCGTGCCGAACAACTGCTTGAGATTACTGAAACAACAGGCCATGGGTTCGCGCCGCACATCTATGATCTTTGCCTCGGGCAGGATCAGATGGATCAGGCCGATATGCCACACATTGTTCGGCATCTTGTCGATAAAGAAAGGCCTGCCCAGCCGACGATAGATGCGCGTCTCAGACAGGAACCGCGCACCCAATGCCTGCACCTCTTCACGTGTCAGGCGCGCAACGGCTTCGGGATTAAGTGGCAGGCCACAGGCCGGATCCCGTCCGCAGATTTCGCCTGCATAGCGGTCGATTTCGGTGAGTTCCTGCGTACCCTCGACCGCCGTATGCGAGGCCAGAATCTGCTCGATCAGGGTGGAGCCGGAACGGGGCAGACCGACAATAAAGATGGGAGACGCATCGGCCACACCCCAGCCGGAACGGCCCGCAAAAAAGTCAGGCGTGAAGACTTCTTTCAGGCGTGACGCGCATATGTCCGCCACCTCCGGATCATAATGGCAGGTGGCGGCACGTAAAGCATTGCCCCGCTCATAACAGGCCCAAGACGCCGCATAATCGGCCCGGTCTTCGTGCGCCTTACCCAAGGCAAAGTTTAAATAGACGCGATCCATCGGCTGACAATCGGGGTGGTTGACCGCTGTCTGAAGACGCACCACCTCCTCATCGGAAAAGCGATAGGTTTTGAGATTGGCCAGACTGAACCAGGCCACACCGTAATCCGGACGCGCCGCCAATGCCGCCCGATACGCCGCTATGGCTTCGGCCTGTTTGCCGGTGATTTTCAGGGCATTGCCGCGAAACAGATGCAGTTCGGCGGCTTCGGTGCCCGACGAAACCTCACCGGCCAGCAGGTTGTCGTACAGATCAACCACCGGCTCATGATCACCCAAACCCACACAGGCGGCGGCATATAGTTTGAGATAGTCGCGGTTTTCCGGTGCCTGCCCAAGGAGGATTTCGGCCTGAGCGCGGGTCAGGGCGTGCTTTTGTTGCTGCAAGAGCAACAGGCCATAGTCCAGCCTCGCGTCATGGTAATCGGGAGCCCGTGCCAGAAGCGACTCCAGCACGACCATGGCCTCATCCATTGCATCCCTGTCGCTTAAGATACGCGCCAGCAAACGC
>JBAWDM010000114.1:0-2518 GCA_049590735.1 Asticcacaulis sp.
GTTTATAGATAGCCCCCTCCGCCGCGGACTTCGCCGTGTCGAGCAAGCGGAGCGCGTCGAGACGGAGGGGGCCGCTTAATCAGCCGATATGTTTTAAACCACCCATATAGGGCTGCAAGACTTCCGGAATGGCAATCCGACCGCCTTCGTCCTGATAGTTTTCCATAATGGCCACAAGCGTGCGGCCAACCGCTAAGCCCGACCCGTTCAGCGTATGGGCAAAGCGCGTGCCTTTTTCGCCGGTTTTGCGGATGCGGGCATCCATGCGGCGGGCCTGAAAATCCCCGCAGTTCGAGCAGGATGAGATTTCACGATAGGTGTTTTGTGACGGCAGCCACACTTCGAGATCATAGGTTTTCTTCGCACCAAAGCCCATATCGCCGGTGCAGAGCAACATAGTGCGGAACGACAAACCCAGCTTTTTCAGGATGTTTTCCGCGCATTGCGTCATGCGCTCATGCTCTTCGGCGGATTGTTCCGGCGTAGTAATGGAGACAAGCTCGACCTTTTGGAACTGGTGCTGGCGGATCATGCCCTTGGTGTCGCGCCCTGCCGATCCGGCCTCAGCACGGAAACAGTTGGTCAGCGCGGTCAGGCGTAAAGGCAGTTCTTCTTCGGCTGTAATGGCTTCGCGGATGATATTAGTGAGGGAAACTTCAGCAGTCGGGATGAGGTAGTACTCAGGCAACATCATGCGTTTTAAAAATGAGACCGAATTAGCTGCCTGTAATATGGCTTTAAAGTCACCGCGCTCCTTGAGCGCTTCGAGTTGGTTTAAATACGGTTCTATTTCTTCTGGAATTTGTTGTTCTGTAAGCCCTCTTGTTTTAAAAAGATCATCTTCAAATTTCGGCAATTGACCCGTGCCATAGAGCGCGTGATCCTTGACCAATACAGGCGGATTGACCTCCAGATAGCTATGCTCAGTCGTCTGCACATCGAGCATAAACTGGCCAATAGCGCGCTCCAAACGCGCCAACTGGCCCTTCAACACCACAAAGCGCGAACCAGACATCTTGGCCGCCGCTTCAAAGTCCATCATGGCGCCCAAAGGCCCTTTTAGCGCCTCACCCAGATCAGCATGATCCTTAGCCGGGAAACTCAAAATATTCGGCGCGCCATGTGTGCGCACCTCAACATTCCCGGCCTCATCTGCCCCCAAGGGCACATTCTCAAACGGTATATTGGGCAGGCTGGACAACAGGTCTTTCAGCGCCTCGGCCTTTGCGCGCTCAGTCTCTTGTGCCTCAGCAATAGCGCCTTTTAAGCCCTCGACCTCAGCCATCAGCACAGTCGCGCGCGCCTCATCCTTCTGACCCTTGGCCTTGCCGATTTCGCCGGACAGCTTTTTCAGTTGCGCCTGATTGGTCTCAAAGGTCGTCTTGGCGGCCCGCAGTTCCGTATCCAGCGCCAGCAGCGCATCCACATCCGCCTGCGCGCTGTCGCGGTTGCGCTTAGACCAGCCTTCAACAAAACTCTGAGGATTTTCGCGGATCGCCTTGATATCGTGCATGTTAAAAGCCTTGACGTGAAAGCGGGGAATGGCCCCCTGCGGCGCGACCAGCGCGCCACCTCCCCCGCTTCGCCAAATGGCGCGCAAGGGAGGAGAATTAGGTCGTTTTATACGATTTGGTTTGTATCAGGCAAGCCCATAGACAGCCTCACAATAACCGTCGCGTTACAGGTTAAGCCGCTTTACGCTTGCGAAGCTCGATCACCTTTACGCACAGGATCGAGACTTCGTACAGAAGCCAGATCGGCACGGACAACATAATCTGAGAGATCGGATCGGGCGGTGTGACTACAGCGGCCACAACGACAATGCCCAGAATGGCATAACGGCGGAAACCGGCCAGCATTTTTGATGTCACCATGCCCGTCAGGCCCAAAAGCGTAACAATAACCGGCAACTGAAAACACAGCCCAAAGGCAATCATCAGGGTTTCCACCAGTTCCAGAAATTCCGACACCTTAGGCAGGAACTGGACGCTGATACCGCCGCTGCCCATGACCTGCTGGTTCAGCGAAAACCACAGGACCATAGGCAGGATCATGTAATAGACCAGCGCCATCCCCATGACGAACAGGATCGGCGCTGCCAGTAAAAATGGCAAAAACGCCATACGCTCACGCTTATACAGGCCCGGCGCAACGAAGCGATACACCTGAAAAGCCAGAACCGGAAAGCTGACAATCACGCCCCCAAACATGGCTATGCGCAGATTGGTAAAGAACACCTCCATCGGCGCCGTTGCGATCAACGGTATGTCTTTAATATTTTCAATAACTTTCATACCACTCAGCACCATGATCAGATCAAATGGCCCAGAACCATGACCCCCGTGTTGCTGTTGCTCCTGATACAGCGCCGAAGCGACCGCCAGAGGATGAATCAGAAGCTGCATGATCTGGATGTGAAAGGCGTAACAGCCAATAACCGAGACCAGAAACGCTACCACCATAATGATGATGCGCGTCCTTAGTTCCAGCAAGTGATCCATGAGGGGCGCGCGTGAGG
>JBAWDM010000115.1:0-2863 GCA_049590735.1 Asticcacaulis sp.
GCATTATTGTCCTTGGCCGTCGCCAGGTTTTGCGTCTGCTTTATCGCTGCGCCATAGGCGCGTGCCGCCATCATCGGATCCATAGGTCAGGCCTTATTTTTGCAGGATATCAAGGGTTTTTTGCGTCATAGCGCGCGCGGTTTCAATCACGTTCAGATTGGCCTCATAGGCACGCTGAGCGTCACGCATATCCATGGTTTCCACCAGGGACTGCACGTTTGATTTTTTCACATAGCCCTCTGCATTGGCCGCCGGATGAGAGGGGTCATATTCCTCAGGGAATTCACTCATATCCTGTTCGACACTGGCCAGCTTAACGCCGGTAGCGCCATCAATATTGGTCGAGGTAAACACAGGAGTCTGACGCCGGTAAGGATCAGAGCCGGGCGTGCGGCCCGTGGAGTCCGCATTGGCTATGTTTTCCGCAATAATCCGCATGCGCGCCTGCTGCGTCTTAAGGGCGCTGGCGGCAACGGCCATGGTCTGATTGGCCTGAACCTTGTTAGTGTCGATCATGGCTTACCCTTTCTTATTTGCCGGGTGCGCGCGAAGCCAGCCGCACCATGGACAGCGATTTTTCATAAAAGGACACAGCCGCCTGAAACTGCATACGACTTTCGGCCATTTTCAGCATCTGCTCTTCCAGAACCACACTATTGCCATCCATGGTCGTCTCAGAGTCGAGCGCAACCACTTCCTTGCCATGCGTCACGCCCCCGCCTTGCGGCACCATGTGCATGGCATTGGTGGTGGTAACACCCAGATTACCTGCGCTTGATTCGCCCTTGAGCAGGGCCCCAAAATCCTGTGCCACCAGATCATGCGGCTTGAAACCCGGCGTCGAGGCGTTCGCCACATTCTGCGCCACCACCTTTTGACGGTCGTTCAGCCAGCTCATCCTTGATTTCAGCGCGGACAGCAGGCCTATGCCCTGCGTATCATCAATGCCACTCATGCCTTCGCCTTTTCCATTCACATTCGCGCTCGACTCAACCTATGAAAAGGAAGCCTCACACGCATGGGGCAAATTATGCCCATCTTTTGGTTAACGAAGGCTTTAAGTAAACGCGGCGTTAACCCCGGCCAAGGCACATAGGGACGCATGGATTTAGTACAGACCTTACGGGCCGTCTTTGCCCTGTGTATTGTGATAGGCCTGATACTCGGGCTCACCTATCTGTTGCGACGCTACGCCCCGCAGCTTATGGCCACTATGCAGGCGAAACGTGGCGCGCGCCGCCTTGAGGTGATTGAGACCCTTGTGCTGGACCCCGCCAGACGGCTGGTGCTGGTGCGTCTGGATCAGACCGAGCGTTTGATATTACTTGGCGAAGGCCGCGAATTGCAGAGCCTTGATGCGGCAAGCCAGCCACAGCCTGCCCCTGCGACTACGCCCGACAAACCTTTCGTCACGCCTGTGGATCCCAATGATGACCTCTTCTAAGATCCAGCCTGACGAACAGGCGCCCAAAACCCGCAAAGCCATCGGCCCGAAGATGATGAACTTCATCGTCCTGGCGACCTTTACGCTGGGCTTTACCTTCATGATCCTGCCCTATGGGGCCTTTGCACAATCGGTCAATCTTGATTTAGGCCAAAATGGCAATCTGAGCGCACGCGTGGTTCAGTTGATCGGCCTGATGACGGTGCTGTCTCTGGCGCCGTCGATCGTCATTATGACCACCTCCTTTATCCGCATCGTGGTTGTCCTGTCCTTGCTGCGTACGGCGCTTGGCCTGCAACAAAGCCCGCCCAATGCCGTGATCATTTCGCTGGCGCTTTTCCTGTCGGCCATTGTCATGGCCCCGACCTATGAGGCCGCCTACACTCAGGGCATCCGCCCCCTGATGGATCAGGAAATGGAGATGCCGCAGGCCTTTGATGCCGCCAGCCAACCAGTAAAGGCCTTTATGCTGGCGCAGGTGGATGCCAAGGACTTGGGTCTCTTTGTTAGCCTGTCCAAGCTTGAAATGCCGCAGGACAAAATGGAACTGCCGGTACGCGTGGTGACACCGGCCTTTATGATCTCCGAGCTGAAAAAAGCGTTTGAGATTGGCTTTTTATTGTTTGTGCCATTTCTGGTCATCGACCTGGTCGTCGCCTCAGTGCTGATGAGCATGGGCATGATGATGCTGCCGCCCGTGGTGATTTCCCTGCCGTTTAAGCTCATCTTTTTCGTACTGGTCGATGGCTGGCATCTGGTGGCGGGATCACTGGTGCAAAGCTTCCATCCGGTCGTCGGCAGCGGGTGATAGTTTTCATCCGACCGGCAGGTAAAAAATCTTAAATAATAAGAGGACTTGCTATTGGGTGAGATGACCTGTACGTTACAGGTATCGATTTATGATTGTCTGCTGATTTGTTTCGCACTTTACTAAAGTGCCCTGAGCGAACCCCCATTCAAAACTTAAGCGAGAGGCATCCGAACATTTTGTCCGGCTGCGTATTATATTGTCATTTGAAAGGGTTCATTATGAGCACTGGCACAGTAAAGTGGTTTAATCCGCAAAAAGGTTTTGGTTTCATCGAGCCGACGGACGGCGGACAAGACGTGTTCGTTCACATCAGCGCCGTTGAGCGCGCTGGCATGAGCAGCCTGAACGAAGGCCAAAAAATCTCTTACGAGATGGCCCGCGATGCGAAATCCGGCAAGATGTCGGCTGAGCAGCTCGAAAACGCCTAATCTTCGGATCAAGCGCTAAAGTTTAAAGGCCGAACCTCAGAGTTCGGCCTAGACTGCTGACAAACCCCTGGCGTAAGCTGGGGGTTTGTGATTCTCTGGGCTATGTTCAAGAAACCCTCTCCGAACAAACCGCCTTAGAGATGGTGACGCTCGAAAGCTTGGTTCCGAAGGATCACCGGC
>JBAWDM010000116.1:0-5538 GCA_049590735.1 Asticcacaulis sp.
GTTTTATCGGGCTTTCCGTGGAATCCGGCGGGCTCAGCCTGGAAGGCCGGTGGTGCCCTGTCGCAAATGGCGGCCTATGTCGGCGTCTATGGTCTGGGTTTTATGACGGTTCTGGCCTTTGCTGCCGCAGGCATATGCCGCCGCGACAGAGGCTTTTCCGGCTATGCCCCGGCGGTGTTTGGTGCACTGGTGATAGTGTGCGGCTTTGTTGTCGGCCAGACCCGACTGATGACAACGCCGGTGACCAACACAGACTATATTATCCGTCTGGTGCAACCGGCGATCGGTCAGGCGGCCAAATGGAACCGCAGTAATTTCAGCGATCTGGTCGACGCCTATGTCAGCCTGAGTACGGCCCCGCCCAAGGCCGGTCAGCGCGTGCCCGACCTGATCATCTGGCCCGAAGGCGCCCTGCCGGTGACGTGGGAAAATCTGGTTGATCCAGACTCGTGGACGCGGTCGGTCATGAGCGGTCTTTTGCAGGATAATCAGAGCCTGATTATTGGCACCACGCGTCAGGAAAGAAACGCAGATGGTCATCTGATCTGGCGCAACTCCCTGCTTTACTTGCGCCGCCAGAATAACGAAACCCGTATTGAGGGCGCTTATAATAAATTCAAACTGGTGCCTTTTGGCGAATTCACCCCCTATCAGGATATTGCCAACCGGATCGGCATATCGGCCCTGACCCATTTTGACGATAGCTTTACACGCGGTGAGCGGACAAAACCTCAGTCGCTTCCCGGCAGTCCGCGCTTTTTGCCCCTGATCTGCTATGAGGGCATATTTCCGTCGCTGGATATGACCAGCTATGCACCGGGCGATCCCAACCGACCGAAATGGATCGTCAATATTTCTAATGACGCATGGTTTGGCCCCACAACGGGCCCTGTTCAACATCTGAATCTGGCCAGTTTTCGCGCTATAGAGGAAGGTTTACCTATAGTAAGATCAACCCCCACGGGAATATCAGTGGTTGTAAATCCCCTCGGGCGCGTAATTAAGTCCACAAGGTTAGGTTTAGGTGAGCGCGGTTATAAAGATGTTCATTTACCTAATACGGTAACCGCTACCCTTTACGCACGGGAACGTAATGCGGTTATTATGTTCATCACCCTGTTTTGCTTGGCGACCTTTTTATTGGAAAGCGCAATTCTGCGTAGAAATCGCCAGAGTCGCTAAAAAAAACTAGTTTGTGATGAACTGTTTCGCTATGTGAATACGTATAATATTTGATTGGCCCCTATTTGGGGTTGCGTGTTTAATTAAAGTATGAGGCTTAAAGTGGACGAGATTTCTAAGACTGAGCGTACGCCGAACCCGGTCGATCTGCATGTCGGTGCGCGCGTTAGAATGCGCCGCAAATTTTTAGGCATGAGTCAGGAAGGCTTAGCGGAAACCATTGCCCTGACCTTCCAGCAAGTGCAAAAATATGAACGCGGGTCAAATCGTGTCAGCGCTTCCAAACTGTATGAAATCTCAAAAGCGCTCAAAGCGCCGGTCGCCTATTTCTTCGAAGGTTATGGCGAGCATGATGCGATTGAAGGGTTTTCAGAATCGGAATCCGAACAATTTGTACACGGCTTTCTGATGACGACCGAAGGCATTGAACTGGCGGAATCCTTTCCACGCATTCGCAATGCCAAGCATCGCCGCCGCATTCTGGAACTCGTGCGCGCTCTGGCCGAAGATGATGAGTCTTAAGCGCCGAATCTGAAATAAAACAAAAAAGCTCTGCTGTCTGGCAGGGCTTTTTTTGTTTTGGCCATCATTGGACACATTATCCCCTTGATCATATAAACATATCTTTATATGCTTATGCCAAGCCTTAATCCGGCTGCCACAGATTTGGCGGCACGTCTCATCCGAAAGCTGATCCTCATGCGTTCAAACTATATCTTTACCTCAGAAAGCGTTTCCGAAGGCCATCCCGATAAGGTCGCCGATCGCATTTCCGATGTGGTGGTCGATGCCTTTCTGGCCCGTGACCCTGAGGCGCGTGTGGCCTGTGAGACTCTGGTGACCACCAACCGCATTGTTCTGGCGGGTGAGGTACGCGCCGGTGACGATCAGATCAGTGGCATTATATCGGGCCTCGAAGACAAGGTGCGGGCCGCTATCAAGGATATTGGCTATGCCCAAAAAGGCTTTCATTGGGCTTTGGCCGACTATGCCTGCCACCTGCATGCGCAATCGGCTGATATCGCCCAGGGCGTCGATTCCGGCGACAACAAAGACGAAGGCGCCGGCGATCAGGGCATTATGTTCGGCTATGCTACGGATGAGACAACCGAGCTGACCTCAGCCCCCCTGCAATGGTCGCATAATATTCTTAAGCGTCTGGCGGATGCCCGTCATGGCGGCGAAACCCGGCTGGAACCCGATGCCAAATCACAGGTGACGGTTCAGTATGAAAACGGCGTGCCTTCGAAAATCCTTAAGATTCTGGTGTCCCATCAACACAAGGACGGCCTGACCCCATCGGATGTCGAAGCCATTATCAAGCCCTATGCCTTAGATATCCTCCCCGAAGGCATGGTCACAAAAGACACGGAATGGCTGGTCAATCCTACGGGCAATTTCGTCATTGGCGGTCCTGACGGCGATGCCGGCCTGACCGGTCGCAAGATCATTGTCGACACCTATGGCGGCGCGGCTCCGCATGGCGGCGGTGCCTTTTCCGGCAAGGATCCGACCAAGGTTGACCGCTCGGCCGCCTATGCCCTGCGTTATCTGGCCAAGAATGTCGTCGCGGCGGGTCTGGCTAAAAAATGCACGCTTCAGGTCGCCTACGCCATTGGCGTGTCGCGTCCCCTGTCCTTCTATGTCGATACGCATGGCACGGGCCAGGTGGACGAAGAAAAGCTGGAAGCCCTGCTGCCGGAACTGATGGAGGGGCTTACGCCGAAATCCATCCGCCTGCATCTGGGTCTGAACCGCCCGATTTTTGAGCGCACCTCAGCCTATGGTCATTTCGGTCGCACGCCGGACGCCGATGGCGGCTTTTCATGGGAAAAGACCGATCTGGTCAGCGCCCTCAAGGCTGAGTTTTAAAGCAGGTCAATGCGCAAATCCGGCCCGTAGCCATAGGTTTGCGATTTCTGCGCCACGGTCACATAGCTGTCGCCACTCAGACCGGATGGAAAATCAACCATCTGGTCGCCGGTGCTGTATAACCATTCAGGGACAGCCACTTCAAGCTCACGCTTCAGCACATCACCTGCCCATACCCGCAGACGATACAGCTCATAATCTTCGCATAGTGGCGGCTCGACCTCCCAGCTATCGCCGCCATAACGCGGGGATCGCAACCAACTGAGGCTTAGATCACCCATGCCAGACACTTGCCCGGACACCCGCCCATAGACCGGCGCGCGCGGCCGTAAGGCCAGACCCGACCAGACGGCATTGACATCCAGCACCTGATCAACCGCCCCGCCAAATCCGATCCGGCCCGTGCGCCACAGACGGCTGAGGCCCATCTCATCACTGGCCATATCGGCGCGCACAAAGCCCGGCGGCAGAAGAATGACGTCGCTACCTGCCTCCATCCCCGCCAGCAAGGCCTGCTCAGACCCCCATTGCCCACGCACCAATCCGCTCAGGCGATACTGATCGGCACCCAACGCGCTGACGTTCAAAAACTGGATAATCTCCCATTCGCCATTCAGCGCCTTCACACAAACAAAATTTTCACCACTGAATATCTCCTCTTCGCTACGGCTGACGGGCGCGGGGCCTTCCAGATAGATGTCGATAAAGGCTTCGCGCAGCAGATAATGGCGGCGCTGAACGGGCAGTGCGCTTAAGGTCTTGCCAATACCGGCGGCCTGCTCCACGCGCCCGCGCAACCGCAAACTGCTTGGACTCACACCGGCATAAACGTCCACACCGGCCCATATATAAGCAGACGGCACCAGTATGGGCCGCACATTTTGCTCATCCACGCCAAAACACGGCAGCTCCAGAAGACGAAATCCGGTGATGAGCGTGGTTTTTAACTGAGGACTGATCGATCCGGACACGGACGGATCGACTGAAATCAGGGCACGCGCCTCCGGAGCCGGTTCCAGCATAAGGCTGGGTGTCTCATCCGCATTCACCCCCATCAGGCGATAGGTGCGCCCGTCCCCCTCAAAGGTCAGACCATCACCGACCTCAAGTGTCAAAAGCCGGAGCGGGTCAATATCCAGCGTTAAGCTGTGTCTCAACCCTTGTGCCGCCCGCAGCACATAGTCAGCATAGTCGTACGCCTGCGCAGCCGACAACAAGAGTGGCAGATCAAGTCCGATCTGGCGTCCGCCCGCCTGATCCCCCGCGCGGATAGTCACTGACAAAAGCTGATAATCCCGATCCGGATCATAGCAGCGCAGGGGCAGGCCGGCAGGGGTTTCCACCAGATCGCGCCGTGCCATTACCGGATTTTGCGCGTAATAGGCCAGATCGTCGCGCCCCAGGGCTGCATCGACACCATGATCCGAACCGATAAAATGTAAACCCGCGCCACGCTCAGCCACGCTTAAACCCAGATAGGCAAGTACGGGCGACAGGGCGTCCCCCGCCGTCATGGGCTGGTCGATCACATAGCCATCAATCGTCCCCCTGACCTCATCCAGATTAAGCTGATCCGGCGTCAAACCTGCCTGTGCCGTGATATCACTGATCAGATTGCGTGCCTCCCCCAGGCCGACGCGCCCGTTAAGCCAGTGACCGGTGCGCCAGTTCTGCGTATCGCCCCACAGATCGGCGCGCTGCGGAAAATAAGGATAGGGTCTGGCATCCCAGCACCACACGGACATGTCCGCCATCATGGGCTGGCCATAGACAGCACTGATCGGGTTATAACTTTGGTAATAATCCATAAAAGCCGACAAACAGGCCCGTTGCGCCTGATCATCCCGCGCGCCTGTTGAGAACGGGGGCAGGGCGCTTTCCGAACTTTTGGGATCTAAAAACAGATTGGGCGCATTGGGCCCCTTATCGACAGCCCCGCAGCCAAATTCGATCAGGCGCACAGGCTTAGCCCCGGCTGCCCATTCTGTCGGCGTTGCGGAACGCACCCCGTTGGGCCGGTCATGATGCAGGTTCGACCACCAGTCGCTTAAGGCCTTGGGGCGGAACACCCATGGCTCACCATAGGCACCATCTGTAATCGGGCTACGGATTTGCGCCAACCGGTCGGCGTCACTGGCGTAGTACCAGTCATACCCCTCGCCACCTGCCACGCACGTCTGCAAATAGGCCGGATCATAGATGGATTTGTAACCCGCCTGATAATCCAGATGATCTGTCCCGTCGCGCCAGTCGGTGAGCGGCGCATACCAGTCGATACCCACAAAATCTATAGTGTCATCGGCCCACAACGGATCGAGATGAAAGGCGACATGGTCTGTGCCGTCCGCCGGCTGATGACCGAAATATTCACTCCAGTCGGCAGCGTAAGATATCTGCGTATCCGCCCCGACAAGGACGCGCACCTCCGCCGCCAGATCGCGTAAGGCGCTGACCATCGGATAGGTGTTGACGGCACTTCGCAAA
>JBAWDM010000117.1:0-5575 GCA_049590735.1 Asticcacaulis sp.
CCTTTACCCTGCCGGGTTGCGCCGGTACGCCGCAGGCGGTCAAGACCGAAAGCGGGGCGGTTCAGGGCGTTGCTGCCAACGGCGTCGAAATCTTTAAAGGCATTCCTTTTGCGGCGCCGCCCGTAGGTGATCTGCGCTGGCGCGCGCCACAGCCTGCCGCCAAATGGTCAGGCGTGAAGGTGGCGGACACCTTTGGTCATGACTGCATGCAGACCCCGTTCGGTGGTGATGCGGCGCCTCTGGGGGCCACACCGGGCGAAGACTGTCTGGTGCTGAATGTCTGGCGTCCCGAAGGTGTGTCCAAAGATGCCAAGCTGCCGGTTATTTTCTGGATCTATGGTGGCGGCTTTGTGAATGGCGGCTCGTCTCCGCCGGTATATGATGGCTCTTCCTTTGCTAAAAAGGGTGTCATCATGGTGAGCGCCAATTACCGCCTGGGGCGTTTCGGCTTCTTTGGTTTTCCGGAACTGACTAAGGAAAACAAAGATAACGGCCTGCTGGGCAATTATGGTTATATGGACCAGATCGCCGCGCTTAAGTGGGTTCAGAACAATATCGCGGCCTTTGGTGGCGATCCGTCCAATGTGACCATTTTTGGCGAATCCGCCGGCGGTGGTTCGGTACATACCCTGATGACCTCCAAAGAGTCTCAGGGGCTGTTTGCCAAGGCGATCGTCCAGTCGGGCGGCGGCCGCGGCAATCTGATGGGCAATCGCGAACTGAGCAAGGATAAGCCCGGCCTGCCATCTTCTGAAACACTGGGTGTTAATCTCGCTAAGAAATACGGCATTGAGGGGACAGGTCCCGAAGCTTTGGACGCCTTACGTAAATTGTCGGCCGAACAGATCAATGATGGTCTGGGCATGATGACCATGTCAGGCGCTGCCAATACCTATGGCGGCCCTATGGTTGATGGTAAGATCGTCACAGAAGCCCCGCAAACCGCCTATGAAGCCGGGCGTCAGGCCAAGGTGCCCTTTATGATCGGTGCCGATACGGCTGATATTGGTTTTGGCTCAGCGCCCAGCAAGGAAGCGGCTTTCGCCTCCTTTGGTACATTGGCTGAACAGGCAAAGAAGGCCTATGATCCCGATGGCACCAAGTCGCTTTCGCAGCTCAATGCTGAGATCGCCATGGACAGGGGCATGGTCGAGCCATCGCGCTTTGTCGCGGGTGAAATCGCCAAGCAGGGCATACCGTCTTATGAATACCGCTTTGGTTATGTCGCCGACACGATGAAAAGTGAGTGGAAAACCGGTACGCCGCACGCTACTGAAATTCCATATGTCATGAATACGGTTCAGACTAAATATGGCGATAAGCTGACGCCTGCGGATGCCAAGATCGCAGATCAGACCAACAGCTACTGGGCCAATTTTGCCAAGACCGGTAATCCGAACGGTGATGGTCTGCCGAACTGGCCCCGCTATGATCCGGCAAAGGACGAATTGATGTTCTTCACACCTGAAGGCGTGCCGGTTGGTCAGGTGGATCCGTGGAAGGCCCGTATGCTGGTCGCAGCAGCGGCGGCTGACCTGCCGCCACCCCCGCCACCGCCAACTAAGACGGCCGATGGTCACTATGCTTCCAATATGACGCCTTTGGGCGATATGCTGGATGATCCGGCGGCTAAGGCTGTACTGAATAAGCATATCCCGGACGTGATCAACAGCCCGTCCATCGGCATGGGACGGAATATGTCTCTTCTGTCGCTTCAGCAATATCTGCCCGCTTTGTCGGATGATATGCTGGCTAAGATTGACAAGGATCTGAAGGCCTTACCGGCCAAAAAATAAGCCGCCACTCAGGCGAACTGGCCCTTCGGAACAAACGTTTCGGAGGGCCTTTCTATTTCAGGACAGGTCTGATTAAGTATCGCTCAAACAAGACCTAATTCAGGGGCCTAATTCAGGGGATGACAATGCGCAGGAATATAATAGTCGGTATGCTCGCGGCGATAGGTCTGTTGGCCGGCAGCGCAGTCCATGCGGAAATGACCGATGCGGGGACGTGTTCGGCCCTGGCGAATAAGGTGACGGGGTTGGGCGATGGTGTCCGCCTGATGTCAGCCAGTTTTGTGACCCAGGGCACAGCGTTAAAATCTTCTATGGGGCCGTCCGTCACCCTGCCTGCGCATTGCGATATTACCGGTATCATGCACGAACGGGCGGGCCTGAACGGTCAGGCCTATGCCATACGGTTTCATATGCGTTTGCCGGTCAAATGGAATATGCGCTTTGTCTTTCAGGGCGGTGGCGGCAGCAATGGCGACATCGGCGATGCCATGGGCGCCGGTGCCGGGGCGACATCGGCGCTGGATCAGGGCTATGCCGTGGTCAGTCAGGATTCCGGTCATGATAATGCCATCAATACCGATCCGGCACACAATGGTCAGGTGGCTTTCGGCTTTGATCCTGTTTCGCGCGCTGATTACGGTCACACCTCCCTCAAGGTGGTGGCCGATACGGCGAAGGCTATTATCCGGATCTATTACGGCCGCGGGCCGCTTTATAGCTATTTCATCGGCTGTTCCAAAGGCGGGCAGGAGGGCATGACCTTTGCCACGCTTTATCCGGATGAATTTGACGGCATCATCGCTGGTGCCCCCGGCTTTGCTTTGCCGCGCGCCGCTGTGGCCGAGGCGTGGGACGTACAAAGCTTTGGTGCGCTATTAAAGACGTCAGATTCGAAGCCAGCCAATTTCATGGGGCTGAACGCCACCTATTCTGATGCGGACATGACACTTGTGCGCACAGCTATTCTGACGGCCTGTGATAAGGATGACGGGCTGAGCGACGGCATTGTCGGGGATTATCTGGCCTGTTCGGACGATAAGGTTATACCGCAGCTACAGGCCATTGCCTGTGCGAATGCCAAGACCGAGGCCTGTTTATCACCGGCGCAGATCAAGGCTTTGGTCGCTTCGCACAATGGCCCGGTCAACAGTGCGGGACGTAGCCTCTATGCCGGTTGGTTCTGGCCATCAGGCATAGCGGGAAATGACTGGCGGCTATGGAAGATTGGCTCAAGCAATGGTCAGGTGCCCGCTTTGAATGTCCTTTTGGGCGGCTCGTCTCTGGCATCAGTCTTTACCACGCCGCCCACAGTTCTGGGGCCAAACCCGCAGAGCTATTTTGAGTATCAGATGGCGTTTGACATGGATCGTGACGCGCCGGGCATCTATGCGGTGCAGGCCCCTTTTACCACCTCTGCCTGGCACGATGTGGGCTCGCGCTCGACAGATCTCAGCGCTTTCCGTCGGCATGGCGGCAAGCTGATGGTGCCGCATGGTGAATCCGATCCGGTGTTTTCGCTTAAGGATACGCTCGACTGGTACGATGCGGTCAATGTGCGTAATGGCGGTAAGGCCAGCCTGTTTGCGCGGGTATTCCCTGTGCCGGGCATGTGCCATTGCGGGGGCGGGCAGGCGACCAGCCAGTATGATGCGTTTGGTGCGCTGGTCAGCTGGGTCGAAAAGCAGCAGGCGCCGGATTATCTGCTGGCCACAGCACCTGAGGGATCGCCCTGGCCTGAGCGTCAGCGCCCGATCTGTGCCTATCCGGAAGTGGCCCGTTACAAGGGAACTGGCAATCCGGAAAAGGCTTCCAGTTTTAGCTGCAAACTATAGCCTTATTTAAGGGTATGATAATGCCAGAAAATCAAAGTGCTCTGCTTAAATAATGCGGTTATATAAAACCAATTTAGGCCAAGGGTTACAGTTATGACAAGGTCTTGAAAATTAGAGAAAATATAGAATTTTTCAAACATTATCAATGTGTTTCAAAAAACGGGGTTATGAACAAATAACCGGATACCGTCTTTTTTTACGACGGAATTACCATTTTGCGCGGTTTAAAAAATCAAGCAAGAATATTGGTAAACGCATGCAAGATTTTAAACCCGTAATTGTGGCCGAAAACGTGAATCGCGCCCTGTTTGAAAACGAGATCAACCCCCTCGGAGTGCCGGTGATCCTGAAGGGTCTGGTTGCGGACTGGGAGTGTGTGCGTCTCGGGAAAGACTCCTCTGCCGCATTAGGTTCATATCTCAAAAAGCATGATATGGGCGACCCGGTTCAGATATCTGTCCTGAATAAGGAACATGACGGTAAGTTTTTTTATAATGACGACCTGACCGGCTTTAATTTTACGCGTCATGAGCACAAAATCAGTCGTATGATTGACTGGTGTCTGGCAGGAAAGCCAGGCCAGATTCGTGAATCCTTATATATTCAGTCCCAGGATGTAGACGCAGCCCTGCCCGAACTGGGCGAGGTGTTCGACATGCCTTTGCTGGATAAGACAGTAAGACCGCGTATCTGGCTGGCCAATAATGTGCATACCCAGACGCATTTTGATATGGTGGACAATATTGCCTGTCATATTGCGGGGGACAAAAATTTCACCTTGTTTGCGCCTGAGCAGGTTTCAAATCTGTATCCGGGCCCCGTAGAGATGACCCCGGCTGGTGTGCCGGTCAGTATGGTGGACATGGACAATCCGGATTTCGAACGCTTCCCGCGGTTCCGGCAGGCCCTTGACTCGGCATTGCAGGCCAATCTCGAGCCGGGTGATGCCTTATATATTCCCGCTATGTGGTGGCATCATGTGCGGACAACCGGCCCCCTCAATATGCTGGTCACCTTTTTGTGGTCAGAGGCGCGGATAGACGCGGCACCGCCCTTTATCGCTTTGCTGGTTGCGGCTTTAGGCTTTAAGCACTTGCCACCGCGCCAAAGGCGTGCCTGGCAGTCTTTGGTTAATCACTATGTTTTCGAGAAAAACGGGGATCCAATGGCCCATCTGCCGCAATCTGCACATGGTGTCTTCAACAGCAACATGTCGCCCGATGATATGCACGCCTATCAGCAGGCTTTTAAGCGCTCGGTCATGTCTTAAAAACTTAGAGGCAGCTTGTCGTGGCCCCAATCCATGGGAACATAGGTTTCCTTCGACATAAGGCCCGAAGATTGAGTGTGTCGATCACGACAAACAGGCCCATAATAAATATGGCCATCTCGAACGCTGGCGGCAAAGTAATCATTTGCCCGAGAAAGCCAAACAGGGCGGCAATGTTCAAACGAATAAAGTGTGATTTGGCTAAAACAGAAACCCATTCAGGCAACGACTTTAGGCCGCTCGTCGAGGGCGCGCAAAGCGATAGGGTTGATGACGGCTATCTTGTTCGGATCGCGCCGCATGCCCGGCAAAATCGCAGCTTCAGGGTCTCAGGGGTAATAAAGGTCATCGAAATCATTTCGCAGCACCTTTCAGTCATCGCCAAATTCTGTCCGCTGCGGGTATTGTATTATACATATGAAAAATACAGCCCGATTTTTAATTTAAGCTTCGACGAGTGGTCAAACGCCTAAAGGTCTTTCTGCGAAAGTTTCTTGCGAAACTTATGCGATGGTATAGCATAACACATCTAATGGCCTGAATACAGGCAAAAGTACCAGCGGGATCAAGAAGGAGCCCCATCCTCATGATGAAGAGATTACTTGTGTGCGGGACAGCGCTTGGGTTGGCCTTGGCACGGCCGGGTCGGCATCAGCCGACGAAGGCATGTGGACCTT
>JBAWDM010000118.1:0-2489 GCA_049590735.1 Asticcacaulis sp.
CTGTTTTTCGCTATGCTGGCCAAATATCTGAAACGACGCCGGTTCAATATAGCGGATGGTGACCAGACGCCCGCCCGTCAGAACAAAGGTCACCGGTCCCGACTGTAATTGCGATTCGCCACCATAAAAGGCCACCTGCGCCGTCATAAAGGCCGCGCCGTCTTCCAGATATAGGCGGGATGAGGTTTCGATTTCCGCCATGTCTTCGCGGGTAGGCAGATAGACGTTCAGATAGGATTCGAGGCGAAGTTCTTCTTCGCGGGTCGGGTTGAATAAATCAAGCCAGACGATATTGGGGCCAAAATCATCATTAGTGGCGGCCCGCCGGGTGCCGTTAGAATGCAGGATCAGCATGCGGGGCCCTTATCTGGCTTTCGTGCGTAACGCGCATCGCAACCGCTTTTGGCCGGCCGGATTCACACAGGTAATTTAAGGTTTTGCATCCGTATGGGCGGTGTTTTTCGCCTTTGCGGCGGCCGCATTGTCCTGCTCGATCTTAGCGACCAGATCGACGGCAGACTTGCCCTTAACCGTGGCGCCCACCTGTCTGGCTCTGGGGCTGTAGGGCTTCAGATTAGCCGTGACGCGGTTATTGCTGGCATTAAGCGCTGCTTCAAGGTCGTGACTAACATCGGCAGGCGTGGCAAGGGCCACTTGTTGCGCGGGTTTGGCCATGGGGGCCAGAGGTGTAATGTCCGGCGTAGCGATATTGATGACCTTATCACCCAGATGCACGGCGGTCGGATCCTGATAGATAAAGCCGTAAGTCGTATAAACCGTCGAGCCCAGATCATTCAGCGGGCCATACCAGACCTTAACGCGGCTCCAGTCGCCCTTATCGGAGACATCGAGCACATTGACATGTTCTTCGATCTGGCCACGGCGGCCATTGATCGGCGACCAGTTGGCGTGGGTAATCTGGATGTAACGGTCAGTGATAATTTGCGAAACCACGGCGACATGGCCCAAATTCATCTTACCTTGCGGCTTAAAAACCATGACCGCGCCGGGCTTGGGGGTCGTGCCCTTTTCAAAACGATTTGTGGCCGATGCCCACCAAGTCCAGGCGTCACCAAATATCTGCATGCCGGTAAACTGGCGGGCAAAGGTCACGCATTGCAAATAGGTCGAATTGGACTTGGCCTTGGCGGCAGCGTGGGCAGCAGGTTTGGCGGATTTATGAGCCCGGGTCTTCGCTTCGAGCGAGCCTGCGGCGCAAAAGGTGAGAAGGGCCATAGCCATTGCCGACACAGTTTTTTTCACGCCACTCAAGTCCGGTACTGTTGATCCCGTGTCTTTGATACAACAGAAATATTAATTTTCAACCTACATAATAGAGAAAAAATATTTAAAATTAACTTTGCTTGACGCTTACGTAATTGAATCTTGACAGAAACCTGTCGCCTAAATGGCAAACATGCTTGCGGAAGGGCCGCTCTATCAGGTGATGGGCCAGCATGGATAAGGGGATAAGCGCCACCAGTCCCGCCAGCCACCAGGTCAATGGCAGGCCTGTTTTGCCGGTACCCAACAACGCTTCGACGCCCTTCAGGTAAACCCATTTCCACGGCACATAGATCATATAGGTGGCAAAGCTTATTTCCCCCAGATAGACAAGGATCCGGCTGGACATAAACCCGCCCTTTGGGTTCGAGTCGGGATCCGATGAGGTCTGCGCCAGACCGGCGACACACAAAACCAAAAGCCCCAGAGCCATGACAATCAGTATATCGGACTGACTGGTCAGGGCTGTGACAATAATGGCCGCAAGCGCCACAGCCGTGCCCGCCATGGCCACAGCCGGTTTCGCTACCGCACCGGAACGCCAGGCCAGAAACAGGGCGCTGCCGTACAGAAAGGTCGGCACAACCCGCAAAGCACCCCATTCAAAGGTCGCCTGCGTCAGGCTGAATCCCGCCACAACCTCAAAAATCAGATTGATGGCCACCAGCAAGATCATGGCCAGCGCCACCGCCAGCACCGGACGCTCACGCAGGCGCCAGGCCACAAAGGCCACCAGAGGAAAACAGAGATAAGCAAACCACTCCGCCGAAATCGACCATGACGGGTGGTTAAAGGCAGCCGTGGAGGCCAGCCCCCAGGACTGCATCAGAAAAATATGCGCCGGCAGGGCCGACCAGTTTTCCGCATTGGAATCAAGCTGCATCCCTTTTATGTGCGCCGCCACAATCAGTAAAAGCGTGAACAACAGGGTTGCCAGATGCAGGGGATAGACGCGCGCTAAGCGTAAAACCGTAAAGCGGCTATAGCTGAAACGCTTTTCGCCGAAACTTTGCAGATAGACATAGGACAGGATAAAGCCGGACAGGATGAAAAACAAATCCACGCCCAGATAGCCCTTATCAAGCAGGCTCAGGCTGACATTGCCGCTCAACTCATGAATATAGGTATAAAGCACGACCCACAGAGCCGCGAAAAATCGCAGGGAAGTCAAAGGCTTTAAATGAATCTGCTGCATATCACACCAT
>JBAWDM010000119.1:0-16309 GCA_049590735.1 Asticcacaulis sp.
GAGTGTAACCAGATATATCGAAAATTACTATACGCCTAAAACTGGGCGCTTGGTTTTCGACACAATTTAGATATATCTAAATACAGTCATGTGCAAGTGCCATATGAAAAAATATTTTGAATTTCCGAAGTCTTTGCCCGGGGTAGGTTGAATAAATTTTCGACTTGCGTGCGGGCTTGGTTTATAGCGCATAGGACATAGAACCGGAGACACCCGTTGAGCAGCCAAGCCGCACCCGCCCGCACCAAACGCCTGACCGCCCCTGAGATTCAGTCCCGCAAGAACCAGATTCCCCTGGTGTGCCTGACCGCCTATACAACGCCTATGGCGCAGATCATGGATCCGCACTGCGATATATTGCTGGTGGGCGACAGTCTTGGCATGGTGGTGCATGGCCTGCCCAATACGATAGGCGTGACCATGGAGATGATGATTCTGCATGGTCAGGCGGTGATGCGCGGCTCAACGACGGCCTTTGTGGTGGTCGATATGCCGTTTGGTGCCTATGAGGCCGGCTTAGAGCAGGCCTTTGGCAATGCTGTGCGCCTGCTAAAAGAGACGGGTGCGCAGGCCGTCAAGCTGGAAAGTGGCCCGACGGTTGCGGAAACCATCCGCTATCTGACGGAACGTGGTATTGCGGTTATGGGCCATGTCGGGTTGCGACCACAGGCCGTCAATATTGCAGGCGGCTTCAAAGCCAAGGGGCGCACACAAAGCGAGCGCGATAAGGTTATCAAAGAAGCTCAGGACAGTGCGGCGGCCGGTGCCTTCGCCATTGTCGTCGAAGGCGTGGCGGCGGATCTGGCGGGTGAAATCACCCGGTTGATTGATATTCCGACGATTGGGATTGGCGCGTCGGCAGACTGTGACGGGCAGGTTCTGGTGACGGATGATATGCTGGGCCTGTTTGACTGGACGCCTAAATTTGTGCGCCACTATGCCGACCTGCGCAGCCATATCAGCGCGGCGGTGGAAACATATGCCAAAGATGTCAGGGATCGCAGCTTCCCCGCCCCAGAAGAGACATATTTTTCTAAATAAGGTAAAGATGAGCTTTGGCAATTTGCGCATAAATCCGCAACTTACCGCAAAAGCATGCGATTTTAGAAGGAAGCCGGCCTGCCGGTGCTGTATCCGGTTGCGTAATTAAAAGCCAAAGGTTAGGTTCGCGCCGGATTGGAAACGTAATATGCCCCTGTGCAGATGCGCGTTTTCTCACAGACCATGATGATATAAGGATTCGCCGTGAGCGACATTTTTGACGAAACAGAAGAAAACCTGCGTGCCGACAAATGGATGGCCATCGCTAAAAAAAGCTGGCCCTGGGTAGCCGGCGTTCTGGGTGGCGCCCTGATCATCGCTCTGGGCTATTGGGGATATGAAAACTGGCAGTTAAGCGTGGCGCATAAGGCCTCGGAATCTTACGGGCAGGCGGTTGAAACTCTGGCGAAGGGCGATAAGGCCGCAGCCAGAACGCAATTCGAAGCGACCGTAAAGATTGGGCATCCGGCCTATAAGGCCATGGCGCTTCAGCAAATGGCTGATCTGTCGGTCAGCGAAAATAAAAACGCTCAGGCTATTAACGAACTGGATGAGGCCGCCAAGGCCAGCCATCAGACAAGCATAGCCGATGCCGCCGCCCTGAAGGCAGCGCTTCTGGCCATGGATACATCCAGCTTTGCCGATACCGAAAAGCGCCTGACGCCCCTTGCGGCCAAGGATCGGCCCTATGCGGCGCTTGCCAAGGAGGCGCTGGCCATGGCCAAGCTGCAGGCCGGTAATGTCAAAGGGGCCCGTGATGACCTTCAGGTCCTGTCGGTCACAATCGGGACACCGGACGGCGTTAAACAACGCGCCGCAGCCTTTGTGGCCGCGATTGATTCGGGGGCTATTGCCACGGCTCAGGACATTATGAAGCAACCCGAAGCCGCCATGCCCACACTGCCGAACCTGCAAACATCGCAAATGTCACAACCGGCAGCGCAGCCCTAAGGTCGGCTTGCCTGACTAAATCGCCGCCAAACGTCAAAGTCGAACTTCAAATTCTTGCTACGGAAAACGCGCTAATGAATCTGTCCCAGGTTACTTCAACATCCGGATATGCAGGCGCAACACGCCTTTTCGTGCTGGGAGCGGCCATGGCTGTGGCGCTGGGTGGCTGTTCAACGGTCAACAGATTCAATCCGTTTACAGATCACAACAGCAATCAGGGGGCCGTGGCTTCTCAGGGGCAGCGTATTTCGATCACCGATTATAATCAAAAGATTCAGCCATCCAAAAGCCTGAAGGGTATTGGTTATTATCTGCCGGAGCCTGCCGCAGTGGCGAACTGGCCGGTGATTAACGGACCGGATACGCTGGTGCAAAACGCGGCGGCGGCTAAGAATTTCAAGGTCGCCTGGAGCAAGTCGATTGGCGCCGGCAGCAAAGATGCCACTGAGGTTCTGGCTCAACCTGTATCCGATGGCCAGTTGATCTATACGCTCGACGGCGAAGCCCGTGTTTCCGCATTTGAGGTGAATTCCGGCCGTCAGGTCTGGAGTGTTGATCTTAACCCGCACAATAAACGCGACAAGGTGGGCTTTGGCGGCGGACTGGCCCTGTCCGATGGCAAGCTTTATGTGACCTCTGGCTATCGATTCCTGATGGCGCTGGATGCAGCCACTGGAGCAGAAATCTGGAAAAAACCGGTGGATACACAAATGCATGCGGCACCGGTCGTGGATGCCACCCATATATTTGCCACTGATGTGGGCAATCAGATTTTCGCCTTCGATAAAAGCAATGGCGCGATGATCTGGACATATCAGGCCATTGCGGAGCCTGCGCGCCTGTTGAAAACCTCGGCCCCTGTGGTGTCCGGCGATGTTGTTTACGCGCCGTTTTCTTCGGGAGAGCTGGTGGCACTGACGACGTCTGCCGGGGATGTGATCTGGCAGCAGGTTCTGGCGCAATCCAGCCGCACCAATGCCTTGTCCGAAATCCGTGATATTTCAGGCCGTCCGGTCTTGGCTGACGGCATTCTGTATGCCGCCAGCCATTCCGGCGTGTTTCAGGCAACGGATGCGCGTACAGGCACGGCTAAATGGAAAATTGATGCCGACAGTGTCAATACGCCCTGGGTGGCCGGTGATGTCGTATTTCTGCTGAATCTTCAGGGTGAATTGCTGTGCGTCAGCCGTGAAAGCGGCCAAATCTATTGGATCAAAGACCTGAACGAAGGTATGCATAAGACCAAGCGAGGGATGTTAGGCCTTGGCTCAAAGAAGCCCGTTAAATTGCCAATCTGGACGGGCCCCATGCTGGCTTCCAATCGTCTGGTCGTGGTCAATTCTCTGGGCGAGGCCGTAGCGCTTGATCCAAAGACGGGCGATCGTACCGAGACGATCAAGTTGGGGGGCGAAGCCTATATTGCGCCGATCGCCGTTGGCGACAAATTGTTTGTCGTTACCGCCGAGGGTAAGCTGGTGGCCATAGGCTGATCAGGTTTTTGCGGCGGGCTGCGGCCGGGTAAAGACCCAGTCGTGGCCTTTCGACAGATCGGCCCGGAAACGATAGCCTTCGCTGTTGAAATCCTTGAGGCCTTCGCATTTATCAAGACGATGGTCGATAATATAACGCGCCATCAGGCCGCGCGCCTTCTTGGCAAAGAAGGACACGATTTTGGCTTCATTGCCCTTTGTTTCCAGAAAACGCGGCGTGATGACCGTGGCCTTCATAGATTTGGTCAGAGCGGCGCGGGCATATTCCTGACTGGCCAGATTGATCACCGTGTCGCCTTCCTGAGCCCTCAGGTCTTCCATCAGACTTTTGGCTATCGTCTCACCCCAGAACTGATACAGGCCCTCAGTTCGGCCTGTTTTCAGGTGCGAGCCCATTTCCAGACGGTAGGGATGGATAAGATCCAATGGACGCAACACGCCATACAGGCCCGACAGGATACGCAGCCTGTCCTGCGCGAAAGCGAGGCTATCCGTCTCTAAGGTGCGCGCTTCAAGCCCTTTATAGACATCGCCATCAAACATGAAGATGCAGGCGCCGGCCATCTGGTCTTCAAAACCCTGATAGCGATCGTAATTGAGCTGGCTGAGGTTCTCGGAAATACCCATTAACGCGCCAATCGCCTTGGGTTTCAGGCGTTTCACACTTTTGAGCAGCTTTGCGGTCTGCGCCTGAAAGCGGGGCTCAACAGGATCAAGGCCGCCATCAAACGGCGTCAGGTCAAGCGACTTGGCGGGAGAAATCAGGGTCAACATGCAGGTTAATGAGCTTTTCAGTTTATATACGCAGATGAGTTTATCATAAGCGCAATGCACAGATTAAAACAAGACATGCGGGTTCATGATGCGTTTCGGATCGAGCGCTAAGCGGAGGGCCTGCATGGCGGCCACGGCAACCGGATCCTTATATTGCAAAGCTTCCTGCGTCTTCATGCGGCCCAGCCCGTGCTCCGCCGAGATGGAGCCTTCATATTGATGCACAAGATCATGCACGACCTTGGCACCTTCGTCGCGCAGGGCGTTAAAGGCGTCAGGGTCCACGCCTTCGGGCACAATGACATTGAAGTGGACATTGCCGTCACCCACATGCCCAAAGGCGACCAGACGCGCGCCGGGCAGGAAGGCCTCGATTGCTTTCGCCCCTTCGTCCATATAATCAGCCATGCGCGATAAAGGCACAGAGATATCATGCTTCCAGGCGGCGCCTTCTACCTTTTCGGCAGCAGAATGATCTTCGCGCAGACGCCAGAATTCGGCGGCCTGGGTTTCATTTTGCGCGATGACGGCATCCAGCACCAGCTCTTCTTCGAAAGCGGCTTCCAGAAGGCGCTCCATTGACGCCGAAGCGCCCTCGGGATCGCCGGAGGCCACCTCGATCAGGGCATACCACGGATATTCGGCTTCGAGAGGTTCGCGCGTGTCCGGTATATGTTTCAGCACCAGAGACAGCCCGTAACGGCCCATCAGTTCAAAGGCCTCAACCTGACCGCCCGTTTCCTGTTTGGCGCGCACCAGCAGATCAATGGCTTTCTGCGCGCTCTCGAAGGCGACAATGGCGGTCGAGCGGGCATTCATGATCGGGAAAAGCTTAAGTGAGGCGGCAGTTATAATCCCAAGCGTGCCTTCGGCGCCGATAAACATATGCTTGATGTCGTAGCCGGTATTATCCTTGCGCAGGCGTTTCAGGCCATGAAAAATGTCACCATTGGGCAGTACGACTTCTAGGCCGGACACCAGATCGCGGGTCACGCCATAGCGCAGCACCGCGGTACCGCCGGCATTGGTCGAGATGACGCCGCCAACCGTGGCCGTGCCTTCGGCAGCCAGTGACAAGGGAAAATAACGACCGGCTTTTTCAGCTATCTGTTGTGCCTCAAGCAGGGTCAGGCCCGATTCCAGAACCATGGTGTCGTCGGTGGGGGCCACGTCGCGGATGGTGCGCATGCGTTCAAGGGAAATAAGGATTTCACCAAACGGAATTTGCCCGCCCACAAGACCGGTATTACCGCCCTGAGGCGTAATGGCCACGCCGTTATCGTAACAGATTTTGACGACAGCCGAGACTTCTTCGGTTGATTTCGGCAGGACGAGCAGGGGGGTATGGCCCTTCCATTTGCCGCGCCATTCCGTCAGTTTTGGATCGACGCGCATCGGGTCTTCGCTATAGCCCGCATCACCAACTATGGCCTTGATCTGAGCCACGACTTCGGGAGATACGGGCGGGGCATCAATGAAAGATGTAACGGGCTTGGACATTGTAGCGACCTGAATTAAGGATGTTGCGTTTGCGTTAAGCGAGTGAGGCCGTCAATGCAAGAGTCAAAACCTGTTAAACGACCTGTTCCGGCAGTGGGTGTGGCATGCTGGCGCGGCGATGAGGTGCTGCTGATCCGTCGCGGACGCGCGCCCAGACGTGGGGAGTGGACCTTGCCGGGCGGCAAAATTGAGCCGGGCGAATCGCTTCAGGCCGCCGTTTTACGTGAACTTGTTGAGGAAACAGGCGTGACAGCGCGTGTAGGGCCCTTAATTGGCGTCTATGAGATCATCGAATCCGGTTTTCACTACATTTTGATAGATTACATAGCGGTGTGGCTTTCGGGTCAGCCGGTCGCCGGCGACGATGCCGATGAGGCCTGTTTCATGTCCTTAGGTGACGCGCTTAATCGCGTTAACCATAAGGATATGCAGGATGTTTTGCTACGTTCACGTGATTTGATGGCCAGGCCGTTGCTTAATTAGACTGTGGCAAGCCCGTTCTAAATTCACTAAACAGGCTTTTTTATATTCCGAATACTCTTGTAAGGAGAGTTTTCGTGACTTGCGCTTCAAGAAAAAACATGGTTAACGTGCCGTAACGGCAATAAAGGCTCTTTGCCTTTGTCTTGTCGTTTCAGGTGTAAACTGAGTTGTTCTGAGACGTCAGGACGATAAAGCTCATTTGCGCCTTGAATACAGTAAATGTGTCATTTAAGGAGTTGAAGTAATGAAGAAGTTTGTTCTGGCCATTGCCGCGCTGTCCGTTTTCGCTGGCGCTACGCTGGTGGCCTCACAAGTGAATGCCCGCCCGCCAGTTTGCAATCCTGCCAAGATGGAATGCTTGTAAGAGTAATGCGAAATATTTAAACCCAATCAGAACTGTGAGTGGGTTCAATAATTTCAAAACGGGCAAGTTGTGACTTGTCCGTTTTTTTTAAGCGCAATCACACTGGCGGGAGTAGTGACGACTTAAGTGAATACTAAGGTCTTTGTGTTTAGATTTGGCTCTCAGACGAACGGGAGTCGGCATGGGTCGCTCAAATCTTATGCATATATGTGTTGGCAAAAAGCTTTGGTTGATGCTTTGGGCCGCATTGCTGTTCGTTAATTTTGCGATGGGTCATAGGGCTTGCGCGGCAGATACGACCATTTATCATCAAAAACTGTCAAGCGCTTATGATGTCATTGCCGCAACGCCTTTTCCATATCATGTTAATGAAATCGAATTGTATGGCCGTGAGGCAGAAAAGCTTTCCGGTAATGCGCGTCTCTATGCCTTGTGGCGCGTTTTATATGCCTATAAAAACATTCAAAACACAGAAAAATTACAGGAGTGGCGGGCGAGGGCGTCTCGGATTGCCATGCGGGATAATGACAGTGAGCTTGATATGCTGTCACGTTTTATGGTGCAGGCCAATGACCATGAAATTAACGGATTTTCGGTACTGACTGAACGTGAATGGCAACTTTATTTGAATGCACCTAATCCCGTTATACATAATATTGTAGAGTTAGAGCGAGAGCGCGAACTTCAATATAACGGGCAATGGGCGGCCGCAATTGATTTAGGTGAGGCCCTTATTGTCCGTTTGCAGGCGGCTGGAAAACAGGCAGAACCCCTTTTAAACGTGGCCCAGCAAACTCTGGCCTATAATATGCTTAAGGTGGGCGATTATAATGCCTATGCAGATCACGCCCTGGCTATGGCACAATTGTCCCGAGGCAACGCTTTTTTTATCCAAAAAATGGACATGGTTTACGATCTGGCTTTCTTAGCCGCGCAAAATAATAATGAAAATCTGGCTCTGAAATTTCAAAAACTTTACGCAGGATATGTGCATCAGTTCAATGTTACTGAATTAAAATTATGGAATGAATATTTATGTGCTTATATTGAAGACAGAATAGATGATGATCAGGCTGTAATAGATTGTTTGAAATCCTCATCAGCCATGAATGGCATTATACGAAATGGTTATGATGCATCTAATCTTCATTTTATCACCAAGGCCTATGCCCGTTTATACAAGGTGGATCTTGCTGAAAAATATTTATCTAAATTACAGGCTGTGCCGGAAGCCATATTGCCGCGAGATCCAATAGTTGAAAAATATGTAGAAGCCTACATAAAAGCTGGCCGTGGGGATCAGGTTGGGGCTTTCCATGATCTGGGCGCCTGGGCCTTATTGGCAAGTCGTGACGCCCAGACGCGGCGTGTGGCGGCTGTGCAGGATATGTATCAGGCCTTGCGTAAAGAGCTGGATAGCCAGACGGCGGAAAGCCGGTTGCTGATTAAACAGGCAAAGATGCGCAATATGTTGCTAGGGGCGGCGGGTCTGATTGCCTTTTTGCTGGCCTCTCTGGTTGTTGGCGGTGCGTTATGGGTCTTCAGAATGCGTCGTATGCAGTGGCATCTGCGCGATGCACAGGCCCATGCCGAAGCCGCCAATGCTGCTAAGTCGCGGTTCCTGGCGGTCATGAGCCACGAATTACGCACGCCGCTGAATGGCGTTCTGGGGATGGCTCAGGCGCTTAAAAATGAAAATCTGACGCATATTCAAAAAGATCAGGTCAATATTCTGGTCGATTCCGGCCAGACTCTTTTGGTTCTGCTCAATGATGTTTTGGACATGTCGCGCATTGAGGCGGGTAAAATTGAATTGTCGCCGACGCCGTCAACCTTGAAGGACATGATGGAGCGGGTTGTAAATACTTACAGCACTCTATTGACCGATAAGGATGTGACCTTGCGTTACGACATTGATGAAAATGCTCGTATTCCCATGTCATTTGATATTTTGCGCGTGTATCAGTGCCTGTCCAATCTGGTGTCTAATGCCTTGAAATTTACCGAAAAAGGAACAGTTCGTATCTATGCATCGGCTGAACATCTGTCCGAAGGCGGGTACCGTGTCAGAGCTGAGGTGCGTGATAGTGGCATTGGCATGAACAAGGCTACGCTGGATAAGGTGTTTGAGCCCTTTACACAGGCCAACCCCGCAACAGCGCAAACCTATGGCGGTACAGGTCTGGGTCTGAATATCAGCCGTCATCTGGCCAATTTGATGGGGGGCGATTTGACCGTCACAAGCACAGAAGGTGTAGGATCGTGTTTTGTTATGACATTTATAGCCAATGAAGTGATGACCGCCCCGCAAGCCAAGGCTAAGCCGGTGGCGAAAAATGAATCCCTGCAGGATGAGAATGCGGACTTGCCGGGCGCGAAGATCTTGCTGGTGGATGATCATCCGGTGAATCGCAAGGTGGCGCGCCTGTTTCTGGAGCCGCTGGGGTTTGTCATAACCGAAGCTGTGGACGGGCAGGAGGCTCTGGATCTGGATATGTCGCGTTATGATCTGGTGCTGATGGATCTGAACATGCCGCGTCTGGGCGGGCTTGAGGCGACGCGTCTTTTCCGGGCTCAGGAAGCGGCAGGCAAACACGTACCCATTGTGGCGTTGACGGCAGATGCCATGCAGGATCAGGTCAAGACCTGCTATGAAGCGGGCATGGACGCCCATATTGCCAAGCCTATCATTATGGAGACCCTGATCACGACGGTTTGTGATCTGTTGCGGGTCAAAGAAGATGGCTCTGCTGCCCGGACGAAAACCACAAAATCAACCTGACGGCGGATGCCGTTGACCGATTTGCCTAGCCGCTTGCGTCTGTCACCTGTATAAAGAGCAGGACGAATTAGCAGCCCGTATTTACGGGTGCTGTTCAATCAGGGGAGGCCAGGTTTATGGAAGCACTTACGGTTTTAGGACCCTTTACGCTCATACTGATTGGTTTGGGTGTCATGCTGTTGTTCAGCATTGTGAAGATTGTCCCTCAAGGCTATGAATTCACAGTCGAAAATTTCGGGCGCTATACCCGTACGCTTAAACCTGGCATTGCGTTTCTGACGCCTTTTGTTCAGTCGATCGGCCGTAAGGTCAGTGTGATGGAGCGCGTCTTTGATGTGCCGCAGCAGGAAGTGATCACCAAGGACAATGTGGTGGTGCGGGTCGATGGCATTGTCTTTACACAGGTCATGGATACGGCGCTGGCGGCTTATCGTGTTGATAATCTGGACAATGCCATTACCCAACTGGCCATGACGAATTTGCGGACTGTGGTCGGTTCCATGGAGCTGGATGAGGTCTTATCACAGCGTGATGCCATTAATTCGCGTCTGCTGAATGTGATTGACCATGCGACCTCTCCGTGGGGCGTCAAGGTCAATCGTATTGAAATCAAAGACTTAAAGCCGCCGCATGACATTACGGATTCCATGGCGCGCCAGATGAAGGCGGAACGTGAGCGCCGGGCGCTTATTATCGAAGCCGATGGTGACAAACAGGCCGCTATTGCGCGCGCCGAAGGCTCCAAGCAATCGGCTGTTCTGCAAGCCGAAGGGCGCCGTGAGGCGGCCTTTCGTGATGCCGAAGCCCGTGAACGCTCAGCAGAGGCCGAAGCCAAGGCAACCGATATGGTGTCACAGGCCATTTCCAAGGGCGATATCAATGCCATCAACTATTTTGTGGCACAAAAATACGTCGAAGCCTTTGGTAAGTTTGCGGAGTCTAACAATACCAAAACCCTGATCATGCCGGCCGACATGTCGTCTCTGGCGGGCATGATTGGTGGCGTTTCAGAGCTGATTAAAACCGTCAGCGATAGTGATGCGCCCAAACCAGCGCCCAGAAAGGCGTAGGGGCTATGGATCTGAATTCAGTTATGCAAATTGGCCCGACAGCCGTTCAGGCCTTTTGGCTATGGTTTGCCTTTGGCATTTTGCTGCTGTCGGTCGAAGTTTTTCTGGGTACGCAATGGTTGTTGTGGGCTGCGGCTGCGGCGGGCCTTGTGTCCGTCATCTGCCTGACGGGCCTGCCGTTCAATGTGTTTTTTCAGGCCCTGACTTTTGCTGTCATCAGTGTGGCTATGGGCATGCTGACGCCGCGTTTTCTGAAAGTCGGTGCCAATAGTGCCGATGTTAATGACCCGCACCGGCGTATGGTGGGCGCGCAGGCCGAAGTCTTAAGCGGTTTTGAACTGGTGGCGGGTGGTGAACGCACAGGGCGCGTCACCTTTGATGGTGTGGAATGGCCCGCCGTATTGAATGACAAGGATAATGTGCTCCTGAGCTTAAACGATCCTGTTTTGATTGAGCGTGTCCACGAGGGCCGCATGTTTGTGAAGCCTTTGTAGGCCTTACCCAAAGGTATCACAGTCCGCCGGATTACCCGTACTGAAGCCTTTTTTGAACCATAGAGAGCGTTGTGCCGATGAGCCGTGCGTGAAGCTGTCAGGTACAACCCGTCCTTGCGCACGTCTTTGCAGGGTATCATCGCCAACCGCCGTGGCCGCGCCCAGAGCTTCGTCTATGTCTCCGGCTTCAATCCAGTTCATTTTTGTATCGGATTGTTTGGCCCACACGCCGGCATAACAATCGGCCTGCAGTTCCAGTTTGACGGACAGGGCATTCGCTCCGGTTTTGCTCAGGCCTTGCTGTTCACGCGACACCGCATCGCTGGTACCCAACAGTTTCTGGACGTGGTGGCCGACCTCATGGGCGATAACATAGGCTCTGGCGAAATCACCGCGTGCGCCCAGTTGCGTGTCCATGGTGTGAAAAAAATCGAGGTCTATATAAACTTTTTCATCTGCAGGGCAGTAAAAAGGCCCCATAGCGGCCTCACCAAAGCCGCAGCCCGTTCGGGTGCCCTGACTATACAGAACTATGGTTGAAGGCCGGTAGGTTTTACCCTCATTGTCAAACAGGGCCTGCCAGGTGTCATTGGCGGAAGTGTGGATAACATCGACAAACTGGCCGTCTTCATCCCCCGGCGTGCCGGTGGAGGCGGGCGCTTCGGCGGTTGTCGTGTCCCTGCCTGAAGTATCAAGCAGGCGTGACGGATCAATGCCAAAAACAAAATAACCGATCAGGGCAATGACGACGACGGCAATACCGCCGCCGCCAACAGGCCCGCCTATGCCACCGCCGCCACCACGGCGATCTTCAACACCCGCCCTGCGTCCGCCCTGCCATCTCATCGTGGTCTCCCTAAAACCTGAAGCGGCACTATTGACAGTATTATATCTGTTTTCAAGCGCCTTACTTGTTTTAGCTGCTGACAGTTTTATGCCGGATCGTGCTATAGCGATTTAGGGGCATGCGCAGATATTCAGCCCTGTGTATCCGGGGTTTGTGACTCAATTTTAATGTCGCCTTCGTTGACAGGCATTGGGACGCGCATCATAGATACGTCGAAGATAAACAGGCTTGCCGCAAATTGCGGCCGGCCAACCCACTCTTTAGGATGATTAAGCATGGCTGTGCGCGTTATGGGGGGGCTAAAGGCCGCTTCCCGACCTTTAATGATAACTACAGTTTTGGCTTCGGCACTCATCATGAGCCTGGGGTTGGCGGCATGTTCCAAAAAAGGCAAGGAGGCTGAAAAGCCTGCGGCTGCCGCAGCGACGGCGGGGCAGGCCTCCGTTGTCAACTATGCCGTTGTCCGTCAGGCGACAGTGCCTGTACAGATCAGCGGCACGGGCACAATTGACGCCTGGCAGGAAGTGGCTGTGGGGGCTGAAACCGGTGGCCTGACGGCAGTGGCCTTGCTGGCGGACGAAGGCCAGAGCGTCACCAAGGGGCAGCCCTTACTAAAAATGAATGATGTGCTTTTGCAGGCGCAGTTCAAACAGGCGCAGGCCAGCTTCAATCAGGCCAATAAGGCGTTTCAACGCGCCCAAACCCTGTTTCAACAGGGCTATTTGTCGGCGGCGGCTTTGGATAATGCCGAGGCCTCAAAGCTGACAACCGAAGCGGCCATGCAAACAGCGCAAACCCAGTTGAGCATGGCCACAGTCAGAGCGCCGGTGTCCGGCATTATCACAAGCCGTTCGGCCGTGCTGGGCCAGAATATTTCGCAAGGCGCTGAGCTGTTCAAAATTATACGCGATGGCCGCATCGAACTGAATATGCAGGTTGTGGATGTCGACCTGCCCAGCATCAAGGCCGGTATGGCGGCCACCATTTCCAGTGAGACAACCGGCACAGTTACGGGTTCCGTCCGTCTGGTGACGCCGATGATTGATCCTCAGACCCGTCTGGGTTACGCCCGCATTAGTGTGCCGTGGTCGTCGGGCTTACGTCCGGGCATGTTTGCATCGGGCACGATCGATGTCGGTGCGCAATCGGTCATGTTAGTGCCACAAGGCGCTGTTGTGTATAAGGAAAACGTGCCTCAGGTCTATGTGATTGACGCCAATAACAAGGCGCATCTTCATAAGGTGTCGATTGGTTCAGGCACGGCCGACCAAAGCATTGTGATCAAGGATGGTATTGCTGTGGGCGATCATGTCGTGACAACGGGTGCCGGCTTCCTGAACGATGGCGATCTGGTAAAGGCAACGGCGACACCACAAACCGGCGGAGAGCAGTAAGATGTCAAATACCGCAGAAAGAAAACCTCTGCCGGCTGGCGGGGGAGGCATTTCTTCATGGTCGATTCGCAATCCGATTCCGACCCTGCTTTTCTTTATCGTCATGACGGTTGCGGGGATTATGGGGTTCAACCAGATCCGTATCAACAACTGGCCGGATATTGATTTCCCGATCGTGGTGGTAACGGTTGTGCGTTCGGGTGCCGCACCAACGGAATTGCAAAATCAGGTGACGCGTATCGTTGAGGATTCCGTGTCGGGTCTGGGGGGCGTTCGCCACATCCAGTCGACGGTCAGCGAAGGCGCTTCCACAACCGTAATTACCTTTCAGCTGGATGTGGATCTGGAAAAGGCGACAAACGATGTTCGCAACAGCGTCGCCAGTATCCGGGGAAACCTGCCCGGAGACGTGCAGGATCCGATTGTCTCGCGCGTGGAAAATGCGCAGGGCCAGCCTCTGCTGAGCTATACGATCCGTGCGGCCAATATGTCGCCCGAAGACCTGAGCTGGTATGTGGATAATGATGTCAGCAAGACGGTTCTGGCTGTCAAAGGCGTGTCATCTCTGACCCGCGATGGGGGCGTTGACCGCGAAATCCGTGTCGAGCTGGATCCGGCCAAACTGGCGGCGCAAGGCATTACCGCAGGCGATATCAGCCAGCAACTCAGATCCTATAATGTAAATATGCCAGGTGGCCGCTTTAATGCCGGAACGTCAGAGCAAACCATCCGGACGGTTGGCGGGGCTGACAGTATTGAGCAATTGTCCGATATGCGTATTTCTCTGTCGAACGGCAGCACCGTAAGGCTGGGGGATGTGGCCAATGTCTCCGACACCTGGTCGGAACCCAGAGCCCGTGCGCGGTTTGACGGTAATGAAGTCGTCGGCTTCAGCATTCAGCGGACACGCGGCACATCGGAACTGCATGTGGCCGAAGGCGTGCGCAAAGCCATGAAGACACTGCAGAATAATCCCAATATTCATATTGATGAGGTGTCATCTTCGGTCAATGAAGTCAAACGCAGCTTTGATTCTTCGATGGAGGCTCTGGTGCTGGGGGCGCTTCTGGCGGTGTTTGTGGTGTGGCTCTTCCTGCGGGACTGGCGCGCGACATTCGTGTCCGCCGTGGCCATGCCCATGAGCTTGCTGCCCACCTTCTTTGTGATGCACCTGCTCAATCAGTCATTTAATATTGTGACCCTGCTGGCCCTGTCGCTGACCGTGGGAATTCTGGTTGATGACGCGATTGTGGAAATCGAAAATATCGTCCGCCATATCCGTTCGGGCAAAAAGCCTTATCAGGCAGCTATTGAGGCGGCAGATGAGATCGGCATGGCCGTTGTGGCGACGACGGCGACCCTGATCGCCGTTTTTGCGCCTACAGGCTTTATGCCGGGCATTGTCGGTCAGTTTTTCAAAAGCTTTGCCATTGCCGCCTGCGTCAGCGTCTTCTTCTCGCTGGTTGTGGCCCGTACCCTGACGCCGCTTATGGGCGCCTATCTGTTACGTGCGGATGTCAAGCATAAGGATGACGAACCCTTTTGGATGCCGACCTATCTGAAGATGTTGCGCTTTAGCCTGCGTCACAAGATTCTGGTCGTTGTCTGTTCCATCCTGTTCTTTATGGCTTCGGCAGGCCTGCTGATGACCATCCCCAGCGACAATATACCGGCCAGTGACGAAAGCCGCTCGGTCATGAGCCTGTCGCTTCCGCCCGGATCGACTCTGGCGGAAACGGATGCCGTGGTGAAGCGCATTCTGGTGGATTTGAAGGGCTTCAAAGAGGTTGCGGACACTTATGTGTCTGAAAATATGGAACAGGCCACGATTACCATCAATCTGGTGCCGCGTAATAAACGCAAACTTACTCAGGCGCAGTTTGAAAATAAGTTTTCTGAAACCCTGAAAACCTATCCGGGCGTGACGGCCAGCTTTGGCCAAAGCGGCGGTGGCGGAACGGGTGTTGCCTATATTCTGGCCTCGGATAATGAGGCCTTGCTGACCAGTGCCATTCAGCAATTGCAACGCGAAATGAGCGCCTTGCCCTCCCTGACCAATGTGCGGTCTTCGGACAGCCTGTCGCGGCCTGAAATTATTATTACGCCTAAGCCGGATCAGGCTGCTCTGATGGGAGTGTCGACCAATACGATCTCATCGGCTGCCCGCGTGGCGACCATGGGTGATATTGAGCAGATTCTGGCTAAATATAATGACGGCGACCGGCAAATTCCGATTCGCGTTCTGTTGAAAGCGGATGCCCGTGATAATGTTGAAAACCTGAAAACCCTTATGGTGCCCACCAAATACGGCACGTCAGTGCCGCTTTCGGCAGTGGCGGATATTACCTTCGGCTCTGGTCCCATTCAGATCAACCGCATTGACCGGACACGTTCGGCAACGGTGAATGCCGACTTGAATGGCGTGCCTAATGGCGTGGCCGATAAGGCTGTGATGGCGACACCCACCATGGTGAAGATCAAAAAAGGTGGCATACCGGGCGTCCATATTGTGGTGGATCCCAACACCGAAGACTTTACCGAGATGGTGCCGAACTTCATTATCGCCATTCTGACCGGCATTTTGTTGATGTATGTGGTTCTGGTGCTTCTGTTTGGCTCCTTCAGCCACCCTGTCACGATTTTGCTAGCCTTGCCGCTTTGTTTTGGTGGTGCCTTTATTGCGCTGATTATTTGCCGCATGAGCATGTCCATGCCCTCGCTTATCGGGCTGATTATGCTGACGGGTATTGCGGCCAAAAACTCCATTCTGCTGGTCGAATATGCCATGATGGCCATGAAGGACGGGATGACGCGCTTTGATGCCCTGATTGAATCCGCCCATAAACGGGCACGTCCGATCGTGATGACCACAGTGGCCATGGGCGCCGGCATGTTGCCGGTGGCCTTTGGTGCCGATAGTTTCCGGCAGCCGATGGCGGTGGCCGTGATCGGCGGGCTGATCACCTCGACGCTTCTGTCCTTGCTGTTTGTGCCGGTCGCCTATGAACTGGTGGATAAGGCTTCCAACTATTTTGGCAAGTTTATCAATATCAAAGCCGAGGGCAAGGAAGATGAAGACGGGGAGGCTCAGCCTCAACAACCGCAGCCCTATATTGAGC
>JBAWDM010000120.1:0-1507 GCA_049590735.1 Asticcacaulis sp.
TGGTCGATGCTGTTCATAAGAAAAACGCCCGCATCATGATTTCGATCTGGGGTAAGTTCTATGCCAATACCGAAACTACAAAGCCTTTGAAAAGAAGGGCTATATGTGGACCAAAAATGTCGAAGAAGGCCAGCTTGACTGGGTGGGCAAGGGCTATCTCAACAGCCACTATTCGCCCTATAATCAGGAAGCGCGCGACATGTATTACAAGCAGCTTCATGACACGCTGGTCGTGAAGGGCTTTGATGCCTGGTGGATGGACAATACTGAGCCGGATGTGCGATCCAATACCAGCCCGTCTGAATTTGCCGCCCTGATCACGCCGACCCAGATGGGGCCGGGCGCCATTGTGCACAATGCCTACGCGCTGATGAATACCAAGGCCATGTACGACGGCTTAAAGAAGGATCAGCCGGATAAGCGCCAGTTCATCCTGACGCGCTCCGGTTTTGCGGGTGTTCAGCGTAATGCGGCGGCGGTCTGGAGCGGTGATACGGTTGGGCGCTGGAACAATTTGTATGACCAGATTGCGGCCGGTGTGAATTTTTCCATGTCGGGCATTCCCAACTGGACGCATGATATTGGCGGCTATGCGCAGGAAACCCGTTTTCAGGGGGCGGATGTCGGCGGCTTACAGGAAAACCGCTCAGCCGGCGGCAATGGCACAGCCGAAGATATGCGCGAATGGCGTGAGCTGAATCTGCGTTGGTTCCAGTTTGCTGCTTTCTCGCCCTTGTTCCGCTCACATGGTGAGGGCGTCAAGCGCGAAATCTTTATCATTGCGCCCGAAGGCTCGGACATGCGCGATAACATGATCTGGTACGACAAGCTGCGTTACCGTCTGATGGCCTATATCTACGCCACAGCCTCAGATACCTATTTCAACTCGGGCACAATCATGCGCGGTCTGGTCATGGACTTCCGTGATCCCAAGGTGAAGGACGTCAAGGACGAATATCTGTTCGGCCATGCCTTTTTGGTGGCGCCAGTCTACGCATATAAGGCGCGTTCACGCAGCGTCTATCTGCCGGCCGATGCGGACTGGTATAACTATTATACCGGCGAAAAACATACGGGCGGCCAAAGCATAGATGTTAACGCGCCGGTGACGGAAATGCCTCTGTTCGTTAAGGCGGGGTCGGTGGTGCCGGTGGGCCCGGTGACGCAATATGTTGACGAAAAGCCCGATGCGCCCCTTACGCTTAATGTCTATACTGGCGCCGACGGCAGCTTCAGCCTCTATGAGGATGATGGTGTCTCCAATGGCTATACCCGTGGTGAGTACACGCGAATCCCATTGAGCTATGATGAAAAAAGCGGCGCCCTGACCATCGGCGCACGCACCGGCAGCTATAAGGGCATGGTGGATAAGCGTGTGTTCCGTGTCCGCTTCATGACGCCGGGCACCTCCAGCAGCGCCGCTTTTGATGATTTCGACACAGAGATCACCTATTCCGGCGCGGCGGTCGTGGTAAAGCGCTGAGCGGTTTAATATGCAGGTGTGAAC
>JBAWDM010000121.1:0-7032 GCA_049590735.1 Asticcacaulis sp.
GCCGTGGGTTCCCTATGCCGAAGACATCTACGGTTTCCGTTATGTTGAAAACACGGTTGCCGACCGTACCAAGTTCGCAACCTCTTCCGATTGGGGCCTGCATGCTTCCGGCAAGCTGAACAAAAACTTCTCCTATGCGGTCGCTGCCATCAACGGCAATGGTTACAAGAACCCGACCCGCTCCAAGGGCATGGACTTTGAAGGCCGCCTGAGCGCCAAGTTTGACATGCTGAACTTTGCTGTCGGTGGCTATACCGGCAAGCTGGGTCAGGAAGTCGCCGGTGTTGCCACGCCGAACACCGCCACACGCTTTAACGCTCTGGCCGGTTATGTCGGTGATCGCGCCCGTTTTGGCGTTGAATACTTCTCGGCCAATGACTACTCGGCCACTCTGGTCAAGGGCCCTGCCGCTGTGGACGACAAGGCGGACGGTATCTCACTGTTCGGTTCTTACCGCATAACCCCCACCTATACCGTGTTTGCCCGCGCCGAAGAAGTCAAGCCGTCGAAGACCCTGTCCCCTTCCAAGAAGGACAAATACTATAACCTCGGCCTCAACTTCGCGGCCTTCAAGGGCATCCAGTTCGCTGCCGTCGCCAAGCACGACGAGATCACCTCCACCGGTCACAAGACCGAATCCAACGAGATCGGTATCTGGACCGAGGTTCGTTACTAAATACCCCTACCCGCAGGCCGTTGAGTGATCACGGCCTGCCTTTGCATTACCCTGCCTTTTATAATCCGCAGGCTGTTACAAAACTGTCGTAAAAAACGGTTAGAGCATACGCACAGTCTGCATTCATCCCTTTCCAAGGAGATACGCATGTTCAAATTTCTGAAAGTCGCCATGGCTGCTGCCGTAGTGACCACCTTCTTCGGCTCGGCCGCCCTGACGGCCCCGGCATTGGCTGCCGATAATATTTCCGGTGCCGGATCCAGCTTTGCCGCGCCGCTCTATGCCAAATGGGCAGAAGGTTACAAGCGTGCGACCGGCAGCGCCCTGAACTATCAGGCCATCGGTTCCGGCGGCGGCATCAAGCAAATCGAAGCCAATACGGTTGATTTCGGCGGTACAGACAAGCCTCTGACCCAGCAAGAACTCGACAAATATGGCCTGTATCAGTTCCCGACCGCCGTTGGCGGCGTTGTGCCGGCCATCAATGTGCCCGGCATCGCTACCGGCAAGCTGAAACTGCCCGGCGTTGTGCTGGCTGACATCTTTCTTGGCAAGATCACTATGTGGAATGATCCGGCCATCGCCAAGTGGAATGCCGGCCTGAAGCTGCCCGCCCTGCCCATCACAGTCGTTCACCGTTCTGACGGTTCCGGCACCACCTATATCTTCGCCACCTATCTCAGCATCGCTTCGGCGGAATGGAAGCAAAAGGTCGGCGCTTCGGATGCCGTTGAATGGCCTACCGGTGTGGGCGGCAAGGGTAATGACGGTGTTGCCGCCATGGTGCGTCAGACGGCCGGCTCCATCGGTTATGTGGAATATGCCTATGTCATGAAGACCAATATTTCCTATGCTCTGGTGGCTTCTAAGGACGCCACCTGGCCGCTGCCGACCGCCGCCGCCTTTAAGGCCGCGACCGCAGGTGCCGACTGGGCCCACGCCCCCGGCAACTATCTGATGATTGTCAATCAGCCCGGCGCTAATTCCTGGCCGATCTCTGGTGCCACTTTCGCACTGGTGCACAAGACGGGCGATGCGGCGCGCATCGGCGCTGTCCTGAAATTCTTCGACTACGGCTTTAAGTCGGGTGATTTCTCGGCCAACGAACTCTTCTATGTGCCGCTGCCGGCCAATGTGAAGACGATGATCCGCAAGCAATGGTCGGAAAATGTCACGTCGGGCGGCAAGCCCATCTATGTATCGCCTAACAAATAAGACACCGCTAAAATACAGCCCGCCACAAACCCTGTGGCGGGCTGTATCTTCTAAAGCCTGAAAAGACAGGCTATACAGCCAACAGCCTTTCTGGCTTGGCCTGATTTGGCCGAACTGATCTTGACCTGCCGAACTGATCCTGACCGAAAGACAATAGAACCATGTCTGCTGAAATCAAACTCCCTAAGGCCCGATCAGCTTTTGATCCTACCGATCCGATCTTCCGTTGGGTTTCATTCGGTGCCGCCACCCTGCTTCTGGTGGTGCTGGCGACCCTGATGGGCAGCCTTCTGATTGGTGGCTGGCCCGCCTTTGCCAAATTTGGTTTCGGCTTTTTCCTGACCTTCAAAGATTGCCCTGTCGGCAGTGGTCAGCTTTTCTGTATCGACACACCGTGGAATCCGGTGACCGATGTCTATAATGCCACGACCCCTATCCTCGGCACGATCCTGACCTCCTTTCTGGCGCTCTTATTCTCACTGCCTATCGCCATCGGCATCGCCATCTTCCTGACCCAGTTTTGCCCGCGTGTCATCGCCCAGCCCCTGTCGACGGCGGTTGAGCTTCTGGCCGGTATTCCCTCGATCGTTTACGGCATGTGGGGCCTGTTCGTTTTCGCGCCGTGGTTTGCCATGCATGTGCAGACGCCGTTGATGATCATGGCCTCGTCTGACCCTGATTCATGGTTTGCCAAGCTGACCGCCGGTATTCCCAATGGCGCCAATCTGCTGACGGCTTCGATCATTCTGGCCATTATGGTGCTGCCCTATATGGCCGCCGTTTTCCGCGAACTGTTCCGCTCCATTCCGCCTCAGGTTCGCGAAGCCGCTTACGGCGTTGGGGCCACGCCGTTTGAAGTCACGACCTCGGTCATTATCCCCTATGTCAAAAAAGGCATGATCGGTGTAATCATGCTGGGGCTGGGACGCGCACTCGGTGAGACTATGGCGGTTACCTTTATCATCGGTAACTCTCATAAACTGCCCAAGTCCCTGTTTGACTCGTCTTCGACACTGGCTTCGACCATTGCTAATGAATTTGCCGAAGCGGCCGATATACACCGCTCCGCCCTGATTGCCCTTGGCCTCGTTCTCTTCCTGATCACCTTTTCGGTTCTGGCGGTTGCCCGCTGGTTGCTGTCCAGCCAACGCTATTAAGGAGACGCCTCATGCCCACCATGTCCCGCGCCTATCTTTCGCGAGCCTTACGCCGCAAAGTCGTCAACACCATCTTCGTTAGCCTGTGTATCATCGGCACAGCTATTGCTCTGGGCGCTTTGGCGCTGATTATGTGGTCGCTGATCACCCAAGGTTTTGGCGGCCTTAACCTTGAAACCTTCACCATGGACACGCCCGCCTCCGGATCGCCCGGCGGTCTGCGCAACGCCATAGTCGGCTCCATACTGATGTGTGGTCTGGCCATGATCGTCGCCCTGTTTGTCGGTATCCTGTCGGGCACCTGGCTGGCTGAAATCGGCGGCGATACCACCTATGGCCATATTGTCCGCTTTCTGAATGACGTGCTTTTGTCCGCGCCCTCCATCCTGATCGGTCTGTTCGTCTATCAGATCCTTGTGTCGGGAAGCCCCATTGCCATGGGTCACTTCTCAGGCTGGGCAGGCGCGGTCGCTCTGGCCATTCTGGCGACCCCGATTGTGACGCGCACCACCGAGGACATTCTTAATTTGCAACCCAATGCCCTGCGCGAAGCGGGCATGGCGCTGGGGGCCTCGCAATTCACCACCATCCGCCAGATTATCTGGAAGGCGGCCGGTGCCGGTCTTCTGACGGGTGGCCTTCTGGGCTTTGCGCGTATTTCCGGTGAAACCGCACCTCTGCTCTTTACGGCGCTGGGTAACCAGTTCTTCACGGCCAATATGAATAACGCCATGGAGAGCCTGCCACACATGATGTATAATTTCGCCCTCACACCCTACGAAGATCTCAATAAGCTGGCCTGGGCCGGTGCGCTTTTGGTCGCCATTGCGGTTTTGGGTATCAATATCCTCGGCCGCTGGCTTGGCCGCGATAAGAATGCCGGCCACTAAATCCTTTTTCATTCTGACCTTGAGAATAAGTTCATGACCGACACGACCTCCGCAGACTTCCAAAGCGTCATTTTTCCACCGCCAGCCGACAGCCTTGTGCTTGAATGCAAGAAGCTCAGCTTCTTTTACAACCAGAACCAAGCCCTGTTTGACGTTAATCTGCCCGTCAAGAAAAACGCCATCACGGCCTTGATTGGCCCATCCGGTTGCGGCAAGTCCACGCTACTACGCACCATCAATCGCATCTATGACCTCTATCCCGGTCAACGCGCCGAAGGTGAGATCCTGTTCGAAGGTGAAAACATCATCAACCCAAGCGTTGATGTACCGGCTTTGCGTGCGCGCATCGGCATGGTGTTCCAAAAACCAACCCCCTTCCCCATGTCGATCTATGACAATGTAGCCTTTGGCGTGCGTTTGCATAGCTCTAAGAGCAAGTCTGAGCTGGATGAACTGGTCGAAACCTCGCTGCGTAAGGCCGCCCTCTGGGAAGAGGTGAAAGACAAGCTGCACAAGTCGGGTCTGGGCCTGTCCGGTGGTCAGCAACAACGTTTGTGTGTGGCGCGCGGCATTGCGGTTAATCCCGACATCCTGCTGCTGGATGAACCGGCGTCGGCGCTGGACCCTATCTCAACTGCCAAGCTGGAAGACACGCTCGAAGAACTGAAAAGCGACTATACGATTGTTATCGTGACGCATAACCTTCAGCAAGCCGCACGTCTGTCGGACTATACCGGCTTCATGTTCCTTGGAAAAATGATCGAATTTGGCCCGACCGATGAGCTGTTCGTCAAGCCAAAGGTCGACAAGACCTCTGAATATATCGGTGGCCGCTTCGGCTAAGGCGCTGTAAATAAATAATAAAAAAGCCCCGGCTCAATGTCGGGGCTTTTTGTTATCTGACATACAGCGTCCGTTTATCGCCATCGAAGGTCGTGCCATCCGTGCGGGTGGCGCGTATCCACAACTGATGCTCGCCCGACTTAAGACTGCCATCCGGGAATTTGAAATCATATTGCACATTCGGCCAGTTGGGGTCGTATTTTAGCACATCAGGGGCCTGAGACCCTTTGGGGTTCAAACCGTAACGCGTATGGGCTGCCACCTTGCCGTCGATCATCACATCGACCTTGGTGATGCCGATGGGATCAGCCGCCATGCCGTAGAAATTGCCCTGATTGCCAACCGAGACAAATTCACCGCGTTCCGGATGGGCAATATAGAGCTGCGGCATAAACGGACAGGGCGCGCCCGATATGTCGCCCGCAGGCTGGCGGCGTACACGGGCGGTATAAAGATTGATCGCCATCTTATAGGGCGGCAAGCTGACCGATTTAAAGGGCTCCACCGCCTCAAAAGTCTGGCAGATGCGGGTGTACATCTCGACCTGCGGAGCATCATGATAGATGTAGGAGGGTTCCAGCAGGGCCAGAACCACGCCTTTTCCGGCCTGAGTCTTTCGCAAGGCGGACAGGTCAAGGCCCCATTGCCGGCGCGCCACCACAAAGCGGGTCAGCTCGTCATTGGGATCATCCAGCGTATAGAATCGGCGGTTTTTGTCATTATTGCCGGGAAATTCCAGATGCACGGCGCTCATATGGCTGTTGGCAGCGAATGCAATATCCGGCCCGAAACGCGCTTTGGCCACCTTGGCGGCCGCCGCCAGATCGGGCTCCAGCAACAGCCAGTTCTCGTTTTTCAAGGTGTTGCGTTCACGTAAGGCGTAGGGCAGCTCGGCGGAATGGCTCCAGGCGATCTGATAGGCCGAACCGGCAATACCCACCGCCAGCGCCAGCAGCGGTGCCGTGGCCACAACACCCACACGTAAACGACGGCCACCGAGCGTCCGTGCCTTACTGACAAAGCTTTCCAGCAGGCCCGGCACAAAGGGAATAAGCGGAATAAAGGCCATGAACGGCCAATGCGGCATGACCTTTTTGTTGACGATGGTTTGCAGACCGTAAAACAGAAAAATGACAATCGCCTGATAGCCCAGCAGGCTTTCCGGCTTTGCCCGATCACGCCACAGGGTATTTTTAGCCGCCACCAGCATGGCAATGAAAAACACCGGCGTCCCCAGCGCAAATTGCGATTCAATATAGCCCAGCAAACGACCGGGATCGGGATCGAGCACAGGCCGGTTCAGCACATGGAACTGAATGGCCGGCCAGTCATTCATCGCATTATAAATCAGTGATGGCATAAGCCCCAGAAGGGCCACCACCGCCGTGATCCACACACCGGGTTTCAGCCATAGGCTGCGCCCCCTGGCATTGATCACCATAAAAAGGACAACCGCCAGACCGGGGGCCAGAAAACGGAAATGCACCAACAGGCCAAGGGCCGCGCAAACCCCAGTCAGGATCCACCATTTAACGGCGGCAAAACCTTTGGGGTTTGTGTCATCGGCGATGATGGCACGCAGCAGACACCCCAGCATCAGCGCCATCAGAACCTGAAGCGCACCTTCAGGATAAAACACGGTGCCATTCAGACTGAGGGGCGGCAGCAAAAGCGATACCATCGAAGCCCACAAGGCATTGCGGTGGCTGACGATTGGTTTGGCCATGAAATAGACAGCAAAGGGCATGAGCGTGGCGATCACAAGCGACACAATACGCAAGGGTAAGACCCGCCAGCCAAACAGATCGGTCACCAGCCGCGCCAGCCACGGAAAACCGGCCGGAATATCCGGATAGCCAAGCGCCATATAGGCGCCCGACACAACGAAATGACCCTCTTCCCAGATCACATGGCTGATGAGGCCGATATAGAACTTCCAGACAAACAAAACCGCGCCCAGAATAAAAAGGACGCGGATGAGGTTTTTATCGCTGCCTAAAAATGGCTTTTGCAGCGCCAGCTTAGGATTTTCTGCGTTCAGATCGTAAAATTCAGGCATTGGCTCTCCCCGGATCAGGGGGTTATAGCCGCCATCGGGTTGCCCGGTAAAGACCCGAGCCGAAAACTAGTCCGTAATGGGCACGCGCGTTGCATTTGACGTCGTGTAATCGGCCGCCACGCGCACATCGCGCAAATGGCGTACCTGACGGATGGATTCCTGATAGAGGGGATCGGCCTTATAGGCGCGGAA
>JBAWDM010000122.1:0-3450 GCA_049590735.1 Asticcacaulis sp.
CGACAAACACGACACCGGCCGCCGCCAGATTGCCTTGCTCAGATGTACATCCAGGGCGATTGGGATTAACCACTGCCAGCGCATGAGGCGGCTCTTCGCGCATCAGGTGATGGTCAATCACCACAACATCCAGCCCGATACCGGCGGCATAATCCAGCGCCTTATGGGCCATAGCGCCGCAATCCACCGTTATAACCAGATCGGCCCCCTGACGCTTCAGGCTGTCAAAAGCGGCGTTAGAGGGCCCGTACCCTTCGGTGACCCGATCCGGCACATAGACATCAACATCCAGGCCCATATGGCGAAACCAGCGCACAAGCTGGGCCGCACTGGTCGCGCCATCGACATCGTAGTCGGCAAAAATGCTGATTTTGGCTTTACGTTCCAGCGCATCCAGCATAGCGCCCACCGCCTTATCCATATCCATAAAGGATGACGGCTCCGGAAACAGGGATTTCAGCGTCGGAAAGATAAAGTCGCGTAATCCATCGGGCGTTACGCCGCGACCAGCGGCAAAACGGGCCATAATGTCATAATATTGCGACCCCATGCCCTGCCCGCCCCCCTCCAGCATATCTGCCAGCCGGTGAGTCATGTCACGCACTATCTCTTCGGAGATATTTCGCGCGACGATGCGTTCACGCCACACCCGCCCGCTTAGTGATGAGTCCACGCCCATAAACGCAGGTATATTTATAGCGGAGGGCATGGGTTTAAGCTTTCCGTTTTAAGCCTGCGTGGCGCCGGTATATGGACGCCGCATGGACAATTTCCGTACAGTGCGCGATTTTGAGACCATAACAAGGCTTTCAGTAGTGATAAAGGTCTCGCCGCGTCCTGAGGTTTCGCATTGGACGCCGCGCAACAGTGCCCCAGAGGTAATGCCCGTTGCAATAAACACAGCCTCCTGACTGACCAGATCATCCAGCAGATATTTACGATTGAGATCGCTTAAGCCATGATCCAGCGCGCGCTGTTTTTCCTGAGAATTGCGATAAATCAGACGTCCCTGAAACTGGCCGCCCACACATTTTAATGCCGCGCAGGCCAATACGCCTTCGGGGGCGCCGCCCTGCCCCAGATAAATATCAATCCCCGTTTCGGGCTGGGCGGTGTGGATGACGCCCGCCACATCGCCATCGGTTATCAGATGCACCCGCGCGCCCGCCTTACGCAAGGAACTGATAATACCTTCGTGACGTACCCGATCCAGCACGCAGGCGACAATCTCAGATACATCCACGCCTTTTGCCTTCGCCAAAGCGCGCACATTCTCTTCGGGTGTCCGGTCAAGATCGACCACATCCGGCGCATAGCCCGGCCCGATCGCCAGCTTGTCCATATAGATGTCGGGCACATTCAACAGGCCGTCTGTCGGCGAAAAGGCGATAACACTCAGGGCATTGGCCATGGCCTTGGCGGCCAGGGTTGTGCCTTCAAGGGGATCAAGCGCAATATCAATCACCGGCCCCGTTTTCGTGCCCAGCTTTTCCCCGACATATAACACAGGCGCTTCGTCGCGCTCGCCTTCGCCAATGACAATGCGTCCATCCATCTTGAGGCGGCTTAGGGCGGCGTGCACGGCCTCAACCGCCGCCTGATCCGCTGCCTGTTCGTCACCGCGACCAATCTGCGCATAGCAGGCAATGGCCGTTTCTTCGGCAACGCGCACCATGTCCAGGCTCAGATCCATAAGGGTTGGAGTTGAGTCATATATTTTAGGAATTACATCAATATCTTTGGGCATTGTTCTGTTTTTTTTACTATTTTATAAGGCAATGCGCTCTTTACTAGACGCGCACGCTCCCTGAATTTGCCGTGTGTGGGCGTTCGATCCTTTAAAGGTGTTTCATTTTGCAATCGGCGGCGGTGCGGCGCGGCGTCGCAGCTCAGCCGCTCTGGCATCCATCGCTTCCGGCGTTGTATAGAGGCTTAACGCCTCAGACTTTTCAGGATCAATTTTGGCAAAGGCGGCTTTAGCATAAGCGTCCGGATCGCCCTCATCCCAGACAATGGCATCTACTTCTGTGTTTAATTGTCGGCGCTTATTTTCAGCTACCAACACTTTTTGACGTATATCGGCTGCTGTCGGCACATCTTTGGGCGGCACAGGAAATTCCGACCATTTCGGCATGCTGTTTAAATTCGCAGCCGGAGGCGCGGCAACAGGCTGAGCCGGGTCTGCGGGCGACTGCGCAAAAGCCGCTCCGCTATAGGCCCAGCTAAGCAGAAGCATCAAAGGCCATATGCCCTGGTTTACAATCTTCATGTAAGCTCCTGTCGCCTTTACCGGTCAAGTCATGCAAACCTATGACACAGAGTTAAGGTTTAAATCTGACCTGATGTCATCACTGCCCGTAAATTTACGAGCATGCCAGCGACCAGACAAGCGAAATATAATTTAAGTAGGTGACGCAGGCCGCCACGCCCCTATATTATAGCGAAGGGACAGCTTTTAAGGATTGCCGCTATGACGAAGACACCGCGTAAAACAGCCACAAAAACGTCTGCCGCCGCCCCAAAAAAGACAGCCCCAAAAAAAGCAATTGTGAAAAAAGCAGCCCCTGCAAAAGCGCCTCCCACCTTTACACCTACAACAGCCCCAGGCTTTGATAATGACTCGATGCGGCAATTAGAAACCTTGTCCGTTAATATTGCCAAGGCCGCTATGACGGCCCAAAGCGCTTTGGCAAAAACCATATTTAAACAAACGGATACGGATACAGGAGGGTCCTCCGATCCATTTCAGGTCGGCCCGGCCATGACCGAAATCATGAGTGCGCTGGCGGCCAAACCGGATAAGCTGATCGAGGCGCAAACCGAGCTTTTGACCGGCTATATGGAATTGTGGGGTACCATGACCCGCCGATCCTTTGGCGTGGGTCAGGCTCAGGCAGCGGAGTCCGGCAAGCCGGCGGACAAACGGTTTTCTGATCCGAAATGGCAGGAAAATCAGATGTTTGATATGATGAAATCTTCATATCTGCTGTCCTCCAACTGGATCAACAAACTGATCAGCAGTGTCGAAGGCGTCGACCCCATGGTAAAGCGCCGCGCCGAATTTTTCACGAAATTGCTGACCGATGCCATGTCACCGTCAAATTTCCTGATGTCCAATCCGGCCGCCTTACAGGCCCTGATTGAGTCCAATGGTGAAACCCTGGTCAAGGGCATGGAGCGATTCGCCGATGATATGGCGCGTGGCGATGGCAAGCTGATGATCTCACAGGCCGACACCAGCCGTTTTAAGGTTGGAAAAAATGTCGCCACTACGCCGGGAAAGGTGGTTTATCGCGGTAAATATTTTGAGCTTCTGCAATACAGCCCGACGACCGATCAGGTGCGCGAAATCCCCCTGCTTATCTTTCCGCCCTGGATCAACAAATTCTATATTCTGGACCTTCAGGAGAAAAACTCCCTGATCAAATGGCTGGTGGGTCAGGGCTTTAC
>JBAWDM010000123.1:0-2252 GCA_049590735.1 Asticcacaulis sp.
TAAGGAAGACCTTTAAAAAAAACGCTCCGTTGTTGGTTGAACGGAGCGTTTTTTTACATGCCGTAGGGGTCGGTGTTTTTGCGCCGTCCGCGTTTGGCCACCGGCTCAACATCCGGCGGTGTCGGGTTGGCCGAGCGTTGATATTCCTCACGGGCTTTACGCACCTTGGACTCCGCCCGCTTGACCTTATGTAGTTGAAACTCTTCTGAGGCGGCGCTGATGATCTGAGAAAACATGGGCAGGAATTGCGGAAAACGGGTCGCCATGAACCCGGCCACAATGGCTGCCACTGTCGCCAGAACGGGAGATGTGCCCGATAAGGACTCAATCATACGCGAAATACTGCCGACGCTGGATTGGGCAAAGGCTTCATCATAGGCCGACTGGCGTTGTTTGGCCTTGCTGGAGGGCAGGGCCTTGATGAGATAAAAAATACCGATCGGCACCAGAAACACGAAACCAAGTACAATCGGCCCCCATAAGGCCCCGAGCAGGATGACGGCCAGACTGTACAGGCCAATACTGATCCAGATTAGGCCGATAATGGCGCTGGCCAGAATGAGAACCAGCCCCATGAGTGAGCTTTTGAAATTGTCGATTTGATGGCTGAAATTAAACATAAGTTTTCCGTCTGCGTAATGTCTTATGGGTACTATATCGGATTAAAGCGGCAATCATAAGAGCTCAATATGATTAAAGCGCACTTTGTGAGCGGACGCAGCCATGTTACATGGCCTTTTCCATAAGGTGTCGGACGAATTATGATCTTTCTTCAAGGGCTTTGGCATTCACTCAAAGTGGTGGGCGTGGCGGTTTACTGGCTGCTGTTCATTGGTCTGGTGTGGGCCGGTTTTGCGCAATTGGGCAGCCAGCCACAATGGGGCTGGGCCTGTTTTGGCATGGTGCTGGCCGTGTTTGCGGCCCGTGGCCTTATCGCGCGTCGTCTTGTCAGTCCGGGCGCCAGCTATGTGTTGGGCTGCGCCGCCTTTATTGCCTTTTTCACCGCCGCCTGGATGATCACCGGCTATAATCCGGATTAGGCCGTGGCGCTCAGGGCCTCACGCAAGGTGTTCACAATCTGATCAATATGTGCTTTTTCCAGAATGAGCGGTGGTGACAGGGCGATAATGTCGCCGGTCACCCGAATAAGCAGACCCTTCTCAAAACAACGATCAAAGGCTTCAAGCGCGCGCACGGTCGGCGCGCCCGGCCTGGGGGCCAGTTCAATGCCGCCGATCAGGCCCAGATTGCGGATGTCAATCACATGTGGGGCGTCATGCAGGCTGTGGATGGCCTCTTGCCAATAATCGCTGATGTCACGGGCGCGTTGAAACAAAGCGTCTTCGGCATAGACCTCAAGTGTGGCCAGACCCGCCGCGCAAGCCAGTGGATGGCCGGAATAGGTGTAGCCGTGAAAGAACTCAATGGGGGCATCGGCGGTCTGCATGAAGCTGTCATAGAAGCGGGTTGAAACGGCCACCGCTCCCATGGGGACGCAGGCATTGGTAATGCCTTTGGCCATGCACATAATATCCGGCTTTACGCCGAAATAGTTGGCCCCGAAGGCTGCCCCCAAACGCCCGAAACCCGTAATGACCTCATCGAAAATGAGCAAAATATCATGCTTGTCGCACAGAGCCCGCAGGCGTTGCAGATAGCCTTTGGGCGGCACCAGAACGCCGGTGGAGCCTGCCACAGGCTCAACGATAACAGCGGCTATAGTTGAGGCGTCATGCAGGGCCACCAGCCGTTCCAGATTATCAGCCAGATCAGCGCCATATGCCGGCTCGCCTTTAGAAAAAGCATTTTTAACAGGGTCATGCGTGTGGGGCAGGTGATCGACACCGGCCAACAGACTGCCGAAATACATACGGTTGCGCACCATGCCGCCCACCGATATGCCGCCAAAGCCCACGCCGTGATAGGCGCGTTCGCGGCCAATCAGGCGGGTTTTTCCTGCCTGACCGCGATTGCGTTGATAGGCCAGGGCGATCTTCAGAGCCGTATCGGCCGATTCTGAGCCTGAATTGGTAAAAAACACACGTTTCAGATCATAGGGCAGGATATTGGCCAGCTTTTCGGCAAATTCAAAAGCCAACGGGTGCGACATATTAAAGGTCGGCGCAAAGTCCATCACGGCGGCTTGTTTTTGAATGGCTTCGGTGATTTTGGCACGGCCATGTCCGGCATTCACGCACCACAGGCCGGATGTGGCATCTAAGATCTGGCGGCCGTCACTGTCGGTATAGTGC
>JBAWDM010000124.1:0-2899 GCA_049590735.1 Asticcacaulis sp.
ATTGCGAGAAGCGGAAGGTTTCAACCTTGTCGTAATTCTCTTTCGAAAGAACCTGACTCAGATCAAACTGAACCGGCCCCATCGGGGATTTCCAACGAATAGTGACGCCCGCCGACGCACGTAGTGACATGTCATCAACAATATTTGTGAGGGGCCGGCCAGAACTATCAATCTTCAGACGATTATCGACATTCCCTAAGGTGCCTAAATCGAGAAATAGTGCGGTTTTAAGCCCGTATTGATCAGGCAAGCCATTCGGAATGCCCAACTCAGTTGAACTGATGATGTAGGTCTGGCCGCCGATGGCATAACCCGTAGACAGGTCACGCGGCCCCATACCGGCATATTCGAAGCCACGCATCGAGTCACCACCCTTAAAGAAGCGGTCATTAACACGAATAGCATCGCCCTGCCAGGGCACTTTGGAGCCTGCCGTGGCCGAAATATGCAGAACCATGTCCTTCCTGAAGCCGTGATACCAATGGGCCTCACCCTCAGTCCAGACATATTTCACATTACCGCCAAGACCGGCAAAGTCCTGACGCAATACGGCCGACCAGCCACGTGTCGGCTGTAAATAATCATTACGCAGGTCGAAGGACAAGGAATAGCCGACCGAAGAGGTTATGCCCTGGCCGCAATTATACAACAGCCCGTCACAACTCGAAGATGACCCGTAGGTCACATCATCGCTGCGGTAATTATACCGCAGACGCAACATCGAGAAACCATTGAGGCTGTAACCCAGACGGACACCGGCACCGAACGAATCCGTCGAATAATCCACGCCGTCATAGTGATAAGAACTCTGGAACAGGTCAAAACCGGCCTGAACATCGCGTCCCATAAAACGCGGTTCCGTAAAGGAGAAGTCGATATCCTTCTGAATGGAGCCGGTCTGAACACGCGCGCGAACCTGCTGGCCCGTACCGCGGAAGTTGGACTGGGTAATGCCAATATCCAGAATGAACTTCTGAATGGATGAGAAGCCGGCGCCAAAGGACAATTCACCGGTCGGCTGTTCCTGCACAGCGATTTCAATATTGGTTTTACCCAGATTGGTCGACGGCTTTTCGGTCAGGGTCACATCCTTGAAGAAGCCCAGACCACGTACATACGTCTTGGAGCGTTCCAGCAAGGCCTTGTTATAGGCATCCCCTTCGGAGACCAGTACCTGACGACGAATGACACGATCAAGGGTCTGCGTATTGCCGACAATATTGATCTTATCAATATAGACGCGCGCACCTTCGTGCACATTAAAGGTCAGATCGACCGTGTGGGTATTCGGATTGGCCTCATTCGACGGGCGGATATCCACAAAGGCATAACCCGCCGCTCCGGCCGCAAAAGTCAGGTCATCCACCGCCTTTTCGACCCGGTCGCTTTCATAAAGCTGGCCGGGACGGATGGAAATGGCGCGTTGCAGGTTTTCAGCCTTCAGCTTGTCATTATCAGTCTTGATGGTGATCCGGCCAAAATTGTATTTCTGGCCTTCATCAAGCGTATAGGAAATCGCAAAATCCTTACGGTCAGGCGTCAGTTCCGCCACAGCCGAAATGACCCGGAAATCATAATATCCGCGATTGGTATAATATTTAGTCAGTTGCTGACGGTCATAATCCATCCGATCGGGATCATAATTGTCGTTGGACGAAAAGAACTTCCACCATGATGACTTCTGGGTCACCACAACGGACTTCAGTTCATTATCTGAAAAGGCATGATTGCCGATGAAATTGACATTGGAAACACCGGTTTTCGGGCCTTCGTTAATTTCAAAAATCAGATCGACACGTTTTTGCGGCAGTTCGATAATTTTGGGCGTCACGGTCGCCGAAATGCGGCCACCTTTGCGATAAAGCTCGATAATGCGTTGCACATCTTCCTGCACCTTCGCCTTGGTGAAGACGCCGCGCGGACGGATTTGCACTTCTTCGCGCAACTTGTCTTTGGTCGTGCCGTGATTGCCCTCAAACACCACCTGATTGATGATCGGATTTTCGATCACCGTCACCACCATCTCAGGGCCGTTCATAGCAATCTGGACGTCCGAAAACAGATCGGTGCGATACAGCGTCTTGACACCCAGATCGATCAGTTGAGCATCAACCGTGGCGCCGGGCTGAAACGGCAGGTAGGAAATAATGGTTTGCGAATCAATGCGCTCATTGCCTGAGACCACAATGCGATCCACCCGCGCGGTTTGCACAGCCGGTGCAGGCGTTGCCGGCGCGGCAGCGGGCGTTTCAGGCGCGGTCACAGAAGCCGGGGCCATCACTGCCTCTGTGGCAGGCCCTGTTTCCTGCATTAAGGCGCGTGCCTGCGCACCCGTGGCAACAAGGCCTGCATGGCTGAGGGCCAGTACGCTGACGCCGAGTGTTAAAGAACGTATAAGGGTCATAGGGCCTCTTGTAACCGTGATCTTTGCGACTGCGGGGCCGCCAAACGATGAACGCCAAACGATAAACGAATAGGACGGGTCATTATGAAAACAACCCCCCGATGAACCTGGTCAATCCGATATTATTAACGTCATTCCACAAAGCGAATAGCATTAAGCCTAATACCAGCACGATGGCAACTCGAAAGGCTGCATTTTGAAAAGCGGCCGGAACCGGTTTTCGGGTAATGGCCTGCCAGAGATAAAAAGCCAGATGGCCCCCATCCAAAACCGGAACCGGCAACAGATTTAAAAAACCAACCGCAATCGAAATATAGGCCATATATTGCAGATAGGTGAAAAACAGGCCGACCATGATTTGCCAGACCGGCGCTTTGACCTCAGCCGCCTTAATCGTTACATCACCTGCCGTCTTTGTCATACCGACAATGCCGCCAATCTGATTGCCGTTTTCTTTTCCGGTGAAAATACGGCTAATATAGGTCATGTTTGTAT
>JBAWDM010000125.1:0-3994 GCA_049590735.1 Asticcacaulis sp.
CTTTATACCCAAAGGCCGTTAGTGGGAAGCCCTAATTGAAAAACGCTCCCCGCCACAAGGCAGGGAGCGCTTATATTATTAGCCTTCAGAACTGAAAATCAGAACTTTTTCACAAGGCTGAGCGAAGTTGTGTCCGCGCTACCCTTATCGCTCTGGAAATCAGAACGGGTATAGTCCGCGCGCAAGGCGTAGTCCTGATTGATGTGGTACTGGCCGCCAACACCATATTCCAGCGCCGTTCCCTGCTCCATCTTACCGGCAGACGCCGGTGCCTTCAGGTCTGTGTCAGACACACCCACACGACCAATCAGGTCAAAGCTGGGGGAAACCGGCACATAGCCCACGCCATAGACGGCGGCCTTATTGGTCAGCTTATAGGTGCCGGACGGGTTGGAGTCGTCATTGGTGCCAAAAGCGGCCTCACCTTCCACACCCAGATAGGGGGTGAATTTGGTGCCCACACGGGCATTCACACTGCCGAGATCAGAATTGGTCTTGTCATTATCGGTTTGCTGATAACCGAGCGAACCATAGACCCTGCCGACATCCTGAGCATTGGCAACAGTGCCCACACCAAGAGCGGCAATAGCGGCGGTCGCAATAAGAAGTGTTTTCATAATATGTGCTCCATAGTTTGACTGGTCACGTACAGGGGAGGTACGGGCCGGGCGATCATGTGCGTCGCCTGACTTAAATATGGGAGACAAAGCGCGCCTTGGTGGGGCCGATTTGGGGTCGTTTCGAGGTCTTTTGGATCAATTAAGGCTATACGGACATGGTTGGGTCACCAATTGGGCGAACCGCGTTTGAAATGGCCGTTTTAGACCGCAATCCGGTCACAGATGTGAATAAGGATTTGCTAAAAATTATAATAAAATCATAAAGATAAAAATTTTAGTATAGATCGCGACGATAGCGGCCGGAGACTTTGGCGTCTTCAATCCAGGCCTCTCCCAAAGCCGCAATCAAGGCTTTTTCAACCGCCAGTCCCATGCTTAGCCCGCCACAGACCATGACAGCGCCCGTCTGTCCCAGATAGGCCGGAATATCCGTGGCGTGGACGCTCACCAGCGCCTGTACATATTGCCCATCCCTCTGATCAGGCCGTGAAAAGGCCAGTTCCAGACGCTGCAATACGCCTTCATACTGCCAGTCGCGCATCTCCTGACACAGGGCACCATCCGCCTCAGGATGACCTTCGCCATAGATCAGCCAGCAAGCCCGCTTAGTTGCAAAAGCCTGCAAGATATGGGCGCGCAATCCCGCCAGCCCCGAACCGGCCCCAATCAACAAGAGCGGCCCGTCACCTTCAGGCAGGTGAAACCCCCTATGCGATTTCAGCAAAAGGCGCACCTTTTCCCCGACCGCCAGCCCCTCGGTCAAAAGACCTGAGCCCTCACCCAATTGTCCATCCGTCCCCACAATCTGTCGCACAAACAGATCAATCCGCCCCTCCTGCGGCAAGGTGGCAATAGAATAGTCACGGCGATGGCCGGTCGGCGTTATGATTTCAATCAGATCACCGGCCTGCCAATCACCCGTACCGGTCAGGCTCAAACGATAAAGCGGTTTTTTCCCCAGCGGGTTAAGCCGTTCGCGGGCCTGTAACTGCCATAGACGACCTTCGTCTTCGGTCTCATTGCCCTGCGCCCCCAGACCGCGCAGCACATCCTGCCAGACCTGCAGGGCCTGCGCATCCAGATCATCGGCCATCACCAGGGGATCGGGCACAATGGCCCCGCACTTGAGTCCCCAATCGTAAAAGCGCTGCCCAAAGGCGCAAAACTGCGGATATTTGCGATCACCTAAGGCCAGAACGGACAGGGTTTGCTGTGATAAATCCAAACTACGGCTCATCATCTCGCGTTCAAACCGCAAGCCCTCGTCCGGCGCATCTCCATCTCCGGTGGTCGAAACGATGCACATTATATGGCGCGCCGCCAACAGATGGGCCTGTGTTACCTCAGACAGAGACATGACTTGCGCATCCAGCCCGCCCGACAACAGCGCCCTTTCCGTTTGGCGGGCCAGCATTTCGGCCTGACCGGTTTGCGAAGCATAGAGCACGAGATAATCGCCGGTTCCGCCCGGCTTTTTGCGGCCCTTAAAGGCTGACCACACACAAACCATCGCAAAAAAAGCCAGCCATGCCCCGGCCCAATACCAGCGCGACAGATCAGAGGTGAAGGCGCCCCACATCACAACCAGCCCTCCAGACGCGGACTGAGACAAACCCGTAAACCTGCCCCTTCGCGGACCCACAATAGGCAGGGCAACTGATGCGCTTTCGCAAATTCCATACCTCTGGCTTCATCCATGACCACAAGGGCGGTGGCCAGCGCATCGGCGCGCCAACCTTGCGGATCAAAGACCGTGGCGCTGACAATATTGGATCGGGTCGGCGACTGCGTGCGCGCATCCATAGTGTGCGACATCACCCGTCCTTCGTGGACGAAGGCGCGGATGCGCTCACCTGAGGTCGCCACGGCCATATCACACAAGGCCACCAGTGTACGCGCCCTGACAGCCTCAGTCGGGGTTTCAACCTCAACCCACCACGGCAGTCCATCGGCGCGCACGCCCCAGCCCTTGAGTTCGCCGCCCACCTCGACCAAAGCCGACCGGATACTTCCATCGGCTTTCAACACATCCATCAGGGCATCCACCGCATAACCCTTGGCAATGGCGCACAGGTCAAGACGCACCCCCTCAGGCTTAATCAGGCCATCCGGCTGCCAGATGATATCCCGCCAGTTGTGGGATTGCGCCTGCAGGGTCTGAATATCCGCCGCCTGCGGCACGTCCACCACCACGGATTTCGCCCCAAAGCCCCACAATTCCACCGCAGACAGGAGGGCCGGATCAAAGGCCCCCTCGCTTAAATCGGCGATTTCAAGCGCATGACGCACCACACGCATCATGGTTTCCGGCAAGGCCACAAACGACCAGTCCGGCGCCAGATTGAAACGCGTCAGATCGGAATCGATCCGGTACGGGCTCATTTCCTTGTCAATCTGATCCAGAACGGCCTGAAGCCGACCCTCTAAGCCCTCAAGGCGCGCGTCAGCATCCGCAAACAGGGTCACCTGCCAGCTTGTCGCAAAGGCAGCGCCCTTTAAGATGTGCGAATTGGCCGATACAGGCACATCCGGGTCTGCGATCATATCCGGTATCAGGATACGGTTTTCAAAAGTCTCGCGGGCCGTCATGCTGCCCACCTTGCGATGAACGACTCAGGCATGGACATACAACAAATACAGAATGAATGGCAGGGCCAGCCCCAGCGCCACCAACGGCCAGGTAATACGCCGGCCTCTGGCATACAGCCATAAAAGCCCCAGCCCCGTCAGGCCGAAAATAACGCAGGCAATGGCGATGACGTCAATAAACAAGGCCCAGACCGCCCCGGCATGGCGGCCCTTATGCAGGTCATTCAGAACGGCAATCATACCCCGCTGGGTGCGCTCATAAACAACCGATCCGTCATGGCGATCTATGGTCATGGACGCATCAATCCCCGGCTCAGCCATAGGGAAATAGATCACATCCTCATCGACATCCGCCGCAATGCGCCGGGCGTCAATGCCGGTGGCCGCCTTGATGGCTAAGGCCTGACTGATGGTCATGGCCTGTTTGTCCTGAAGGCTTTGCAGACGGGCCAGAGTCTCGGCCGGCAACACCTTTTCAATAGTGGTGGTGACGGGTTTGGCCTCAATCTGAGAGGCGTGGTTCAACGTAAACCCTGTCACAGCAAACAGGATAAGCCCCATCAGCGATATGGCCGAGCTGATCCAGTGCCATTGCCGTAACTGATTGCGCCAGAAACTAGCTGACGGCTTTGACGATGAAAAGGAGGGGCTGGACATAAACGTGGCACCGAACGCATTTGATAATCATTCTCACGTAACAAGGAATAAAAGACCGCGCAAGGCCCCCGTACATATTATGTCAGATACAACTGTCGTTTTCTGGCAAGATGTCCCCTATATAGGCA
>JBAWDM010000126.1:0-3747 GCA_049590735.1 Asticcacaulis sp.
AACCTATACCCCGCAAGAGGCTGAGGAAAAAAATTCCGCCAATTAGGCATGATTTAAGGTAATTCTGCCAATATCGCCGCCGAACAAGATTTTTATGGCGGCGGCAATGATGTTTTTACGCACTCTCAAATCCCATATTGGCGGCAATGTCGCCATGATGGTGGCCTTGACCATACCCGTTATCCTGATGCTGGTGGGCGGCGCGCTTGATTTTAGCCGCATGGTCGCCCTGCGCATTGAAATGCAGGATGCCGCCGATGTCGCAAGCCTGGGAGCCGTGGCCGTCAATTCCAAAGCCTACAAAATCGGCCAGACCATGGGTTCCGGCGAAATCAAAGAAGGCAGCACACAGGCCCTCAGTATTTATCAGGCCAATATACGCCCGCATGCCGAACTGAAAAACACAACAGTTTCCGCCAAGGTCATGAAAACCGGCACTGTCCTGAATTCGACCGTCACCACCACAGGTCTGTACAAGCCCTACATATTGGGTCTGTTTGGCTTTAATAATCTGCCGGTGAATGCCACGGCCAAATCCATAGCCACCCTTCCGCCTTATATTGATTTTTACCTTCTGCTCGATAATACGCCGTCGATGGGGCTGGGTGCGACCTATGACGACATCACGAAGATGATCAATGCGACAGCCAATGTTTCCAATACCAATGAACGCAGATGCGCCTTCGCCTGTCATGAAACTGAAGGCAATGCCGGCAAAGATTATTATACACTCGCCCGCAGCAAGGCCGTCAACGCCACGCTGCGTATCGACGTGGTGCGCGAAGCGACACAAGACCTAATGACCACAGCACAGACGACACGAACACAAGACAATCAATACCGCATGGCCATTTACGACTTCGGTGCCGACGCAAAGACTGTTCCACAGGCAGATCCACCCGCCTATAAGGTAAGCGACCTGACCACCGATCTGGCTAAGTCCAGCGACGATGCGAAAAACAAAATCGCCCTGATGACAGTTCCATATCAAAACTACAAAATGGACCAGCAAACCAATTTCAATTCTGTCCTAAGCTATATGAACAACAGTGTGATCGGTAATCCGGGCAATGGCATGTCGACGGTCACACCGCAAAAGGTTCTGTTCTTTGTGTCTGACGGTATGTCTGACGGCTATACTTGCGATAAAAATGGTACAAACTGCAAACGTAAACTTGGAGGGTTAGACCCAGCCTACTGCCAGGCCATTAAGGATCGCGGCATTCGGATAGCTGTGCTTTATACGACCTATTTGCGCCTGGTCGGTGCCTACGCCCCCACGGACTCGTGGTATAAAAACAATGTCGACAAATATATAGCCCCAACCAATCAGGTCACCGCCAATATGCAGGCCTGCGCTTCGCCCGGCCTGTTTTTCGAAGTGGCCCCCGATAAAGGCATCAGCGAAGCCATGACCGCCCTCTTCTATCGTGTGCTGACGGTTGTGCGCATCGACCAGTAAAGCCCATCAGGGCTTGACGCACACGACTACACACCTTATGGCCCTGCCCGTGCCACGGTGCCTGTGCGAAAGCATGAGATAATAGGGAATTGGGTTAAAGACCCAGACTGTCCCCGCAACTGTAAGCGTCGAGCCTTGCTGCCCATATGTCACTTGTGAAAACGGGGAAGACGGCAGCAAAGCGTTTGAGACGCAAGTCAGGAAACCTGCCTTGGCTGTCGTCCTTTGCGTGGCCGGGAAGTGCAGCGCGAGCGGAAATTCAAAAGCCTGATAAAGGCGTTTGAAAAAACCGAGAGACGATTCCTTGTAAGCCGTAATGGGCGCAGGCTTCGTCATGCGCGTTACGGCTTTCGTTTCTGACTGAAAGCCGCTTTCATGCGCTACCGTAAACCTGCTCTTATTCTGTCTACCGCCCTTCTGGCCCTGCCCGTCATCGCTCAGGCCCAAGCGGCCGCGCCTCAGGACATTATCGTCACCGTCACCCGCGAAGCCCTGCCCATCTCCCGGGTCGGCCAAAGCGTCGATGTCCTGACCGATGCCGATATCACATCCTGGCAATCGCTGTTCGTGGCCGATCTGCTGACCCATACCACCGACCTCAGCCTGACGCGCAATGGTGGCCCCGGCTCAGCCACCACCGCCTCAATCCGGGGGGCCGGAACCGATCACACCCTTTATATGTTGGATGGCGTGCGCCTCAATGACCCGTCTCAGGTCGGCGGCGGCACCAATTTCGGTCTTGTCAGCACAGATGACGCTGCGCGTATCGAAGTGTTGCGCGGGCCGCTTTCGACCCTGTGGGGGTCCGGTGCGCTGGGCGGTGTCGTCAGCATCACCTCACGCACCCCGACGGAAAAGCTGGAAGGTGATATACGCGTCGAAGGCTTCGATGCTTACGGCTCTGTCCGCGCCGGTATAGGCGGCAAAACAGGTGGCCTGACCTGGCGTGTGTCGGGCAGCACCTATAATGATCAAGACATCTCGACCTTTGACGGCGGCACAGAAAAGGACGGCTTCGCGCAGACCACGCTTAATGGGAAACTGCGCTACGATGTCAATGAGGCCTTGAGCCTGCAGGCCTTTTCCAGCACCAGCCACAGCCGCACAGATTTTGACGGCTATCCCGCGCCGGATTATATCTTTGGTGACACCGGTGATTTCGGCAAGAACGACACCACCTTATCGGTCGCGGCCCTCACCCATCGCTTTGCGCAAGGTGAGCAGGTTCTGTCTCTGAGCCTTACCGATAATGACAGTGACAATTACAATCCCGATCATACGCGCAACTATCACGCCAATGGCCACATTGAGGCCGCCAATTACCATATCAGCTATCGTCTCAGCGAAGCCACGCGCCTGCTGGGTGGCCTGAGCTATGAACGCGATACTATGCGCGTAGCCAGCACCAGCAGCCCGACACCTATACGGGCGGCCTCGACCCTTTCCAGCCTGTACGGCCAGATCACCCATGATTTCGGCCCATTGGATATGGCCCTAAGCGCCCGTCATGATGACGCCTCATCGTTTGGCGCTAATGATATTGCGCAGCTTACCGTTAATGCCCCCCTGGGTGATCACGTCCGCATTCATGCCAGCGCCGGTCAGGGCATAAAAGTGCCCAGCCTGTACCAGCTTTACAGTGAGTACGGTACGGCCGCATTGACCGAAGAAACCTCCGTTACTCTCGATAGCGGTATAGATTATGACTTTGACGGCGGTCTGTTGAGCCTGAGTGTGTTCACCCGTTCGGGCCGGGATCAGATTGATTTCGTTTATGACACGTGTCGCCCCGATCAGACCTATGGCTGCTATGGCAATATCGGCCGGACAGAAACGCGGGGCATCGAACTGGAACTGTCAAAAGACCTGACCGACAGGCTGCACTTGCGCGGCAATTATACCTTCCTGCATGCCCGTGATAATGTCGGCGGCCTGCTGCCGCGCCGTCCCGATCAGATGGGCAGTCTTGACCTGAACTGGGCCGCCACCGGCAAGTTTAATCTGGGTCTGGGCCTGCGTCATGTCGGTGAAGGACTGGATACCGCCTTTACCGGCATGCTGAAAGCCTATGATCTGGCCGATTTGCGCGCCGACTACGCCCTCAATGGCCGTGTCCGGCTATACGGACGTATCGAAAACGCTGCTGACACACGATATGAAACGGCCATTGGCTATAGCCAAACCGGCAGACGTGTCTGGATAGGCCTGCAAACCCGTCTGTTTTGAAAACACACACCCCGTTTTAAAACATAATTGTCTCTTTATTCCATCACGGGAGATAGCCA
>JBAWDM010000127.1:0-4048 GCA_049590735.1 Asticcacaulis sp.
ACTGTGGCAGGGACGCCAAAAAGATGTGCCCTTATGGCATGATTAGGCGACAGGTCAATGTTTAAGTCGGGGGAATATCCGGCTTTGGCGCAATTTTCATAACATTCATTTCAAATCACCCGGCTTAAATTCAAAAGCGTCACCGCCCATCTCATCCATAGCGATTTTTAAGTTTTGCGCATCTAAACTGCCTGAAACCTATCCGGAGGAGACTCGCTTGCGCCACCTGCTGCTTATTGCCTTAGCCCTGAGTTTGACGGCTTGTGATCATAAAAAAGTGCCTCAGGCGGAAGGTGTGGATACGACCTTTGAAGGCTCAGAGCTTGAAAAGCAGACCATAGCGGTGGAACAGGCCCTGATTGCGGCCAATCCGGATGTGGCCATTCGCGATGGCGGGGCGCTGACCATTCTTCATAAGGGCGACCCCATCACCACCTATCGAAATGATCCTAAGGGATGCCAGCGCTACTTCCTGACCGGTGTTTTGAAATTACGCGGCAAGGATGGCGATCCTTATCCGGTGGCGGGCGTGACCTGCCATTTTGGCAATACCGAAAATACCTACCTCGTCCTGCCCAACAGCGATAAGTTTGTGGTTTACGACGAAGCCTCCGCGTCACCGGATGGGCGTGTTCTGGCTTCAGGGCTGGATCGCGCCAACAAAAATCAGGGCGAGCTGATTCTCGCGGAATGGCCGCATGTGCGTGATGTCGTGACCTTTCCCGCCCACTGCAAAAACATGATCTGGCAAGGGCCGGAGCATCTGACGGCCACATGCTGGCATAATGACGGGCCGGATTCAGCCAATCCCTATGATTCCTTCGTCGCCTATTTCAAAGCCGACATTCAACGCGACAAGGATGGTCTTTGGCAAATGCAGGCCGTTCAATGGCTGGATCGCGACAGCTTGCAGCCCATAGCGTCCAAGAAACCCTTTTTCCATTTTACGGCCGCGCCGCCACCTAAGCCGGAATTTAATCCCGCAACCTAAACCTTAATCGGGACGGTTTCTTCCTCGACATCCAGTTGATTTTCCCATTTGGCCACCACAGCTGAGGCCACGGAATTGCCCAGCACATTGGTAGCTGAGCGGCCCATATCCAACAGGTGATCCACGCCCAGAACCAGAGCAATCCATTCGGCCGGCAATCCGAAATAGGCCAGAGTCGCCATGATGACCACCAGAGAAGCGCGCGGCACACCGGCAATCCCTTTGGAGGTAATCAGCAATAAAAACAACATCATCAGAATTTGCGGCAGCGTGAAGTGCACCCCATAGGCCTGCGCAATGAACAGGGTCGCAAAGGTGCAATAGATCATGGATCCGTCCAGATTGAATGAATAACCCAGTGGCAGGACAAAGGAGACGATCTTGCGTGAAATGCCGACCGTCGGCAGGCCGGCCAGCAATTTCGGATAGGCGGCCTCAGAACTGGCCGTGGAAAAGGCCAGCAGAGCGGGCTCACGTATCACCTGCAGTAGCCGGATCATGCGCTTGCCGACAAAGGCAAAGCCGAGCGCGATCAGAATGATCCACAAAACCCCCATGGCCGCGTAAAAATCGAGCATGAAACGCGTATAGGTAATCAATATGCTCAGGCCCTGCTCACTTACGGTTTTAGCCAGTGCGCCGAAAATGGCAAAGGGCGCAAACATCATCACAATCTCAGTGACTTTTAGCATGATGCTGGAGGCTTCCTCAGCCAGTTGCATGATGTGCGGGGACTTCTTTTCCAGCATGGAAATGGCGGTGCCGACGAACACGGCAAACACAACGATTTGCAGAATTTCATTCTCCGCCATCGCCTTGATGATCGAGGTCGGTATCAGGTGCTCAATAAATCGTTCCAGCGTGAAACCGTCTGTCGAGGGTACCAGAGCGGCATCGCCCGCCACGTTGAGGCTCATGCCGACGCCGGGCCGCAGCCATTCCACCATCAATATGCCAATAACCAGAGACAGAACCGACATGGCCAGAAACCAGCCCAGCGACTTGGCCCCAATGCGGCCAACCGATGCGGCATCTTCCATATGGCCAATACCGGCAATCAAGGTGAAAAGCACCAAAGGCGCGACGATCATCTTGATCAGCGTGATGAAAATCTTGGTCAGCATACCAAAAATCGTCACCGCGGTTTTAAGCGCTGTTTCATCTAAAAAAGCATGGCTGGCCCAACCGGCGCCCACACCCAAAATCATGGCGCCCAGGATAAAGAAGGCGAAATTTTTCTTCATTGCAATGAGCCCCACCTATTAAGTTACAGGTGACACTTAACCAGACAGGGGGAAATGTCCACCCCTGCGCCTGAGCAAATTAAAGGGTTTTACGGGAATACTGAGGCTGCCTGACGAAAGGGCGGTCATGAAATTCAGCGCCCGACCGGGCGTCGGCGATCGTTCGCCGCCCCTGCGGAGCCCGTTTCGGGCGTGAGCGAAACAGTGGCATGAGCGAAAGACTGGTGCGGATGAGAGGACTCGAACCTCCACGCCTTGCGGCGCTGGAACCTAAATCCAGTGCGTCTACCAGTTCCGCCACATCCGCATGTGTCAATATCAAGCCTCAGGCACCCGGGGACGCAAGCCTGAGGGGGCGTTCTGTGGCGGAAAGCACTGGCTTCGTCAAGCCTAGTACGCTGCGAATATGAAATTTGTGCGTGATGGTAAACATCAAGCAGGAAATTAGCCTAAAAGGCGGCAAAGCTGTAGATTCGGGTAAATTTTCACTTTATAAACGGGGAAATCGCGTTAAAAAGTATTTTCTTTTTGAATTTACAGCGCTCAGACGTTAAAGGCCTCCTAACCCGACGTTCACGCATCGTAATCATATTTTACAGCCATGTGAGATCACCCGCTGGAAATGAGCTTGCATTCTTGCGCAATGCAAACAAGTTACGTTGTCTGAACGGCCTAGAAGATTTATGGATTACTCATGAAAAAGATAGAAGCCGTCATTAAGCCTTTTAAGCTGGACGAAGTGAAGGAAGCCCTTCAGGAAATCGGCGTACAGGGCATGACCGTTCTGGAAGCCAAAGGTTACGGCCGTCAGAAGGGTCATTCTGAGCTCTACCGGGGCGCAGAATATGTTGTTGATTTTCTGCCGAAAATCAAAATCGAACTGGTCGTTGCCGACGATCTTGCCACAGCTGCTCTGGAAGCCATCCAGACAGCGGCGCGGACAGGTAAAATCGGTGATGGTAAGATTTTTGTGAGCGATGTCCTCGATGTTGTTCGCATCAGAACCGGAGAGTCCGGACCGCAAGCGGTTTAAAATCCGAAGGCGTCCAGGCCGTCTCCATCTTTCTATACATTATAAATAAGGGCGCCAAGCATGACTACTGCAGCCGATATACTAAAGCTCATTCAGGAAAAAGACGTCAAATATGTCGACGTGCGTTTTTCTGACGTAATGGGCAAGCTCCAGCACGTGACCTTCGACATCGATCTCGTCGACGAAGAGTTTCTCAATGACGGTACCATGTTTGACGGGTCTTCGATCATTGGCTGGAAAGCGATCAATGAATCCGACATGAAGCTGCGTCCCGACCTGAACACGGCCAATATTGACCCCTTCTATCAGGCCACCACACTGTACCTCTTCTGTGACATTGTGAGCCCTGACACCAATGAGCCTTACAATCGCGACCCGCGTTCGATTGCCAAAAAGGCCCTGGCCTATACGCAAACCGCCGGTGTCGGCGATACGGTCTATTTCGGCCCCGAAGCTGAATTTTTCATGTTTGACGATGTCCGCTGGTCGGTCACGCCCGACAATACCGGCTACGCTTTTGATTCAACCGAACTGCCGCACAATTCGGCCAAGGTTTATCCCGAAGGCAATATGGGACACCGTCCCGGGCCTAAGGGCGGTTACTTCCCCGTCAATCCGGTCGACTCGGCTCAGGATATTCGTGGCGAAATGCTGGCCGTCATGGGTGAACTGGGCATGGAGCCCGAAAAGCATCACCACGAAGTGGCACCGGCTCAGCATGAGCTGGGTCTGAAATTCTCTGACATGCTGACCATGGCAGACCGTACGCAGCTCTATAAG
>JBAWDM010000128.1:0-6221 GCA_049590735.1 Asticcacaulis sp.
ATCCTCATCCGTCTCATTGTCCGAGGCCTCAACGGGGGCCGGACGCTCATCTGCGTCACGTTCACGTCCGCCACGGCGGCGGCGGCGGCGCTTATTGCGGCCATTTTCGCGGTCTTCGCGTTCAGGGCGCTCGCTATTGGTTTCGCCTGCCGCGTCTTCGGACTCTTCGTCTTCGATGTCGTCGTCTTCAACCTCATCGACGCCTGTGTCGGGCGTTGTATCAAAGGCAATGGGTTCGGGGCGGACAGGGGCTACGAAATCGACTTCATCGGCATGGACGGTGCGGGTGATTTGCACATCCGTATAGCCCAGATCCGTGTCGATCTCGATATTGACCTTCAGGCCCCATTCGAGACGCAACTTGGCCAGATGTACCTGCTTTTCATTTAAGATGTACATGGCGACATTCATCGGTACCTTGACCGTAATGGCGCCGGCGCCATTACGCATGGCCTCCATGTCGATGGCGCGCATGGCCGACAGGGCGGCGGAATCAACCGAGCGGATGCGGCCCTGTCCCTCGCAATGCGGACAGATGATGGTGGTGCCCTCAAGGAAGCCGGTGCGGCGGCGCTGACGGCTGATTTCCATCAGGCCAAAGCCGGAAATCTTACCCATCTGAATGCGGGCACGATCTTCGGCTAGCGCATCTTTCAGCTTTTTCTCGACGGCGCGGTTATTCTTGGACTCATCCATATCGATGAAGTCGATGACCACCAGACCGGCCAGATCGCGCAGCCGCATCTGGCGGGCCGATTCCTCAGCCGCTTCCAGATTGGTTTTAAGCGCGGTCGCCTCGATATTGCGTTCTTTGGTCGATTTGCCGGAATTGACGTCAATAGCCACAAGGGCTTCGGTCTGGTTGATGACCAGATAGCCGCCGGACTTCAGCGGCACATTCGGCGAATAGATTTTCGAAATCAGGTCTTCTATGCCATAGCGCGCAAAGAGCGGCATATTGGCTTTATAAAGCTGTATCTTCTTGGACTGGGACGGCATGATCATCCGCATGAAGTCCTTGGCAGAGCGATAACCGTCTTCACCCTCCACCAGAACGCCGTCGAAATCCTTATCGAACAGGTCGCGTATGGCGCGTTTGACCAGATCTTCTTCTTCATAAATCAGGGCCGGGGCATTGGAATTCAGGGTCGTTTCCCGGATCGTTTCCCACACCCGGAGCAGATAGTCATAGTCGCGCTTGATTTCCAGCTTGGTGCGTTTGGCGCCCGCCGTGCGCACAATCAGCCCCATGCCGTGCGGCACATCCAGGCTCTGTACCATGGTCTTGAGGCGCTTGCGATCAGATGTGTTGGTGATCTTGCGCGATATACCGCCGCCGCGCGCTGTGTTTGGCATCAGTACGCAATAACGGCCGGCCAGCGACATATAGGTGGTCAGCGCCGCACCCTTATTGCCGCGTTCTTCCTTGACCACCTGAATAAGCAGAATCTGGCGGCGCTTGATGACTTCCTGAATCTTGTAGCGGCGGATCAGATGCTGACGCAGGCGGCGCTCTTCGTCGGGCAGATCGCCATCGTCTTCGTCATGATCGCTGTCATCGCCTTCGTCATCGGCATGGCTGTTGTGGCTGGCGGCCTGTTGCAGCTCAGCCATCAGCTTTTCACGGTCAGCTACCGGAATCTGATAATAGTCAGGATGGATTTCGTTAAAGGCCAGAAAGCCGTGGCGATTGCCGCCATATTCTACAAAGGCGGCCTGCAGGCTGGGCTCTACGCGCGTGACCTTGGCGAGATAGATGTTACCACGAAGCTGTTTTCTGGCGTGACTTTCGAAATCAAATTCTTCAACTCGTGAGCCGTTGAGGACGACGACACGGGTTTCTTCCGTGTGCGTTGCGTCGATTAACATAGTTTTTGACATTAAAGGTATCTCCGGAGCGCTCAGACGCGGACGTCAGCGCACGGCGAAGCCGGGCTGGTCCTAAAGCGTGGCGCTGATAGGGGGTGTGCAGGCGCGCAGACACGCAGACCATGTGTAAAACATCTGTCTTTGCTGAAAATCCGGTACGGAAGCTCAAAGCGCTGCCCATAAAATAGGGTTCCAAATTCGTATCCGTGCTTTTTCATCGGCGCGGAGGGTATAAATTATAATGCCGGTGCCGGGCGAAAAGCGTTTTTTGCCTGACGGTGACGGTCACCGAAACCAGCGTAAAAAACGAGATAGGCGCGCGATGCCGATATCACAAGGGCTCGTTATCTGGGTCGGCGAAAGGCTACGCTTCGGCCGGACTCATAAAAGGCGATGCCCGTTTGCCACTTGTCGGCAAAATGTAGAAGACGTCAACTGTTTCTTTTGACATCTCAATATACCCGTGCGGGGCCTGTAAGGATTTGATGCGGTTTTAAATGCCACAAAGAACCGGTTAATAAATTTTAAACCAAACTCATCAAAACAAAAGTAACCGTGCCTCTTAATCGTATCTCTACACCCATGTGCCATTATGACATCATAAATACAGGCCCAAGTGCCAGATACCAAGTGATGTAGTGTGGAGTTATGGATGCGCAGACAGCAGAATGCTTTTATTCGTCTTGGAAAGCTTTTTAAGTCATTAGCACTGACCGGGGGGCTGTCGGCCTCGGCACTTGTCATAGCTCAGCCTGTCTTTGCGCAAACCTTTGATCAGGCGGGTGACGTGGTTAAGGTGCGTCTGGGCGGAAACACAGAGCAGACACGTCTGGTCATCGAACTGGACAAAAGCGTCACCGGTCGTGTGGTGACCGACGAGCGCGAAAACGCTATGCAGGTGATTGCCTTACCCGATATTGATCTTGGCAAAAGCATGACCGGGCAGGGGCAGGGGCTGATCTCTGACTGGCGTCTTGAAAACATCGCCGGCAGCGTTCGGCTGAAAATCAATTTCACTTCAAAAGCAAAAATCTATCGTCGTTTTCTGTTGCCACCCGCCGATGGCATAAGTGTTTATCGCTATGTGGTCGATATTGTCCCTGAGGGGGCGGATATGTCAGCCCCCAAGCCTGCGCCTGTGCCGGTGATTGCCGCGCAAAGCCAGACTCAGCAGGTATCTGCGCCTGTAATACGGTCCAAAAAAGTGATTGTGATTGACGCCGGACATGGCGGCAAGGATCCGGGCGCGCATGGCAATGGCATATGGGAAAAAGACGTCAATCTGGCGGCGGCCAAGGCGCTCAGGGCTGCTTTGTTAAAAACCGGCCGCTATACAGTCATCATGACGCGTGACACCGACAGCTTTGTCGATCTGCCGGCGCGTGTAAGAATTGCCCGCTCAGCCGATGCCGATCTGTTTATTTCCCTGCATTCCGATTCAGGCGGTTCGGGGGATACGCGCGGGGCCTCCATCTATACGCTGTCGGATTCCGGCACGGAGCGAGCCGCTAAAAAAGCTATGGTCAAAGGGGACTGGTCTTTGGGCAGCACCTCTACTTCGGATGCGATAGTAAACCGTATCCTGATTGATCTGACGCAAAGGGCGACCAAAAACCGTTCGGCTACCTTTGCACAGCTTGTCATGGATAATATCGGCGACTCAACGCCATTACTGAAATCCAATCTGCGGCAGGCGGGCTTTGTGGTGCTGCTGGCACCGGATGTTCCGGCTGTTCTGCTGGAAATGGGTTTTGTGAATAATCCGCAGGATGCGGCCCTGCTCAATGATTCGGGACATCGCGCCGTCATGATGGGGCAGGTGGCCAAGGCGATCGGGCAATATTTTGAAAATGATGTGCGTTACGCCTCCTTTGCGGGTTTGAATTAAATCTGCATGCAAAGGTGTTGATTTTTAAAGCCCTGTCGGCAACGGCAGGGCTTTTTCATGTCGCGATCTGTCCGAATTGCTTTGCCTCGGCGGCGGTCTTTGCTAAGTGTATCCCGGATCAGTTTGTGCCTGATCTGAAAAGTCTTGGTTGGAGGTCGCTTGCTCAGGTCATCTGAACGTTGGTATGCCATGGCGGGTGTCGTCATTATGGGCGCAGTGGCGATTGCCGGTTTTGCCGTGGCCATCTATGCCGCCTGGCTTTTTCATGACATGCCCGATGGCGGCGAACTGGCCGATTTTCATCCGGTTACATCTGCCCGTGTCTTTGCCTGGGATGGCACTCTGATTGGCGAATACGGTCAGGAACGGCGGATCTATGTGCCTTATAATCGCATCCCTCTGCGGGTCACCCGCGCTTTTTTAGCGGCGGAAGATCGTAACTTTTTCACTCATAACGGTGTTGATGTCGGCGGCGTTTCACGCGCCATGATCAAGAACGTCTTTAATTTGCTGCGCGGCAAACGGTTCGAGGGCGGCTCGACCATCACCCAGCAGGTTGCCAAAAATCTGCTGCTCAACAACGAACGCACCATAGGCCGTAAGCTGAAAGAGGTGGTTCTGGCGCGTCGTTTAGAAGACTCTTTGCCAAAAGAACAGATTCTCGAACTGTATCTCAATGATATCTATCTGGGATATCGTTCCTATGGGGTTGGGGCGGCCGCGTTTAATTATTTCGGCAAATCTCTCGATCAGCTCAGCCTGAGTGAGGTCGCGTTTTTGGCAGCCCTGCCCAAGGGGCCGGAAAATTATAAGCCCTCAACGCATAAGGCTGCCGCCATAGGTCGCCGCAACTGGGTTCTGGGTGAAATCGCCAAGGCCGGATGGGTGTCACGCGAAGAAGCGGAACTGGCGATGAAGGATGATCTGGTCATTCAGGACAAGCCGCGCCGGGCCAAGTATAAAGATGCCGACTATTTCGTCAGTGAGGTCGAGGCCCGCTCAAAACGCCTGTTTGATGACGCCATCTACACGGATGGTTATTATGTTAAAACGACCCTGGATCCGAAGCTTCAGACCATGGCCCGCGCCGCCCTTATGAACGGTCTGGAAACCTATGACCGGCGTCATGGCTGGCGGGGTGCGTGGGGGCATATAGAGGTCACGGATAACTGGCAAGACGCGGCCGAAGCCGCCGAAGACAAGTTGCCGGAGGCGCGTCATGCGCCGTCTGAAAGGCCGGACTGGCAAATTGGGCTTATGGAAAAGGGCGGGTCTGTACGTGCTTTTGATGGCGGTCATGGGACTATACGCGGAGATGATATGGCGTGGGCGCAGGCGACGCGTGGCCTCAAGGCGGGCGATCTGGTCTATGTGTCCAAGGTCTCCGATGGCGTGTATCGTTTGCGTCAGGTGCCCAGGGTGAATGGGGCATTGGTGGCCATTGATCCCTATTCCGGCCGCATCATGGCTATGGTGGGCGGCTATAGCTATTCTCTGTCCAAGTTCAACCGCGCCACTCAGGCCCTGCGCCAGCCGGGGTCAGCGATCAAACCGTTCGTATATGCCGTGGCCTTGTCTAAGGATTTCACGCCCGCCTCGCTGGTGGATGACGGCCCGATCAGCATGATGGGTGGCGACGGCAAGATGTGGAACCCCTCCAATTATGAGCATGATTTTCTGGGCATGCAGCCCATTCGGCGCGGACTGGAATTGTCGCGTAACCTGATGACGGTGCGTCTGGCGCAGAAAACGGGCATTAAATCCGTGACTCAGGGCATTATTAATTATGGCGTGACCGACAAGATGCCGAATGAAATGTCGATGGTTCTGGGGGCAGGCGAGGTCAATCCCTACCGCCTGACCAATGCCTATTCCATCTTTGTCAATGGCGGGCGTAAGGTGAAGCCGCACCTGATCGACGAGGTGCAGGATCGCAACGGCAAGGTAATCTATAAGGCGGATGAACGTGTCTGCCCGGCGGCCTGCACGGCTGAATTTGACGGTCTGGAAAGCCCGCGCCTGCCTCAGCAGGGTGAGGTCGTGCTGGATCAGATCACGGCCTATGAAGTCAATTCCATGCTGCAGGGGGTTGTACAGCGTGGAACGGGGGCGGCGGCGCGCTCTCTGGGCATGCCGCTGGGTGGCAAGACGGGCACGACCAATGATTACCGCAGCGCCTGGTTTGTTGGATATTCAACGGAAATGGTTGTCGGTGTCTATGTAGGCTTCGATGATAACAGCTCGCTTGGCAATCATGAAACCGGTGCGGTGGCGGCCTTGCCGATCTGGATGAGCTTTATGAAGGATGCCAATGCCGGCAAGCCTGTACGCGACTTCCCAAAACCGCGCGATGCTGTCTATATGTCGGTGCGCGGCCGCGAAGAAGCTTTCAAGCCGGGGACAGAGCCCAAATATGAGGCCGCACCCCCTGTCGAATATGACGGCCTTAAGCCCTATCTTGAGA
>JBAWDM010000129.1:0-5159 GCA_049590735.1 Asticcacaulis sp.
CTCGGCCGGTATTGTACAACAGCGCTTACGCCCAAACGGTCGCGTTTTTCATTGGCCCGGTTGTAATTGGTTTGCTGCTGGTGTGTATATGCACCGGCCCCGTTACCCTTCCCATCAGCGAAAATTCGACTAAGATCAGTTGCCGCAAATGCGTCCTTAATATAGGCCTGCCCGGCGATCACCTGGTCATTCGAAGTCTGGCGTTGTTGATAGGACGCCGACAATAAAACGCCGAGCTTGCCGCCATCAAATGTGTTACTTATAAAGCCAAATACTTGGGGGCTAACGGTTTGTGAAGGTACGTCATAAACGCCCTTAGCGCTGAGAACAGCGGAGAAGTGGCGGATGTCCAAGGGATGTTGCAATCGCAGGTTAATCGTAGAACCAATGCCGCCTTCCTGTAAAGAGACATCCGATGACTTATAAACATCCGCACCGCCAATCAAATCTGCAGGAATAAGGTCAAAGCTGAAGGCACTTCCGGCACCATCTGACGCAAGTCGGCGACCATTGATGAGCACTGTATTAAAGCTAGGGCCAAAGCCACGCACAGTAACATGCTGGCCTTCGCCGCCGGATCGGTCAATTGAGACACCCGAAATTCGCTGCAAGGCCTCAGCCACATTAGAATCGGGAAATTTGCCGACATCTTCTGCGACAATACTATCGATGATTTCGTTAGAGTTTTTCTTACGTGCAATTGCATCTGCAATGCCTTTGCGAATACCTGTCACGACAACTACCGTTTCACCAGGGGTGCTATTTACATTAGTCGTCTGCGCCAATACGGGGCTAGTCACGGCAGCGGCTGAAAGAGCAAAAGCTATAGTCATAGCAGATGAGGAATTTAGCACTTTAGACAACCTAAAGAGAGAATGCATATTATTTCCGATCCTGTTTTTATAACTTGTTTATTTATAATCATACGCACGATGGATACTAAAATAATCAAAGACATTAGAATTTCTTTGATTATTTATTTTGAAGTAACAACACAGAAACGACTTAGTAAAATTAAAACTATCTAATGACGAGTCATATTTTACACTCATTGTGTATAAAATATATGCATATTTATACAACAAATACATCACATCATAGATTTATTATAAAAATAAACCTAAATCTTACTGCGGGTATTGAATGTTTTTGCTTGATGAAAACGCCGCGGCTAACATCATCAAAAACTATAGATATGATGATACGAAACATAGCACTAACTGGCTGTCAATATTTGTTTCATCAATTTCATAATGCGTGATAATTATGACGCGGTTCGTCACGTATATAGGTCTAATACCAACCTCAGTTAATCAGGGCTCTTTGGCCCATTCTCGGATTCCGAGAGACATGATCCTCCACGGCTGATCAATGAGTTTGTTCCAGGCTTTACAACAGAGATCGACAATGTCCTCGTAGGAGTTGAAGATGCGGTTTGATAGCCAATTTTGACGCATACCTCAGGCATGGGTCTTCCAAATTGGCTTTTCTGTTGTTTCGCCGATTATTGATTTTGCGCTTTTGGTCAATATGGCCTAACCACAACGTCGCTGCGTAAACGGCCAAGTTGAAGAACATTGAGTGAACAAAAGCGCTGCCATTGACTATTGCATAATAGAGGCGCAATTTCCTTCCAGAACCAATATTAACCCTCCGGAGGCGTGCATGTCATCTGTGTGGAGCTTGTCGTCAGAAGAATTGGAACTGGTGGGTTCGAAACCGGCTGTGCAGCGCCTGTCCGTTACTGTTCGCGAGGCGCTCGGTCAGCATCTGCTGGGTTTCGTCGGTGTACGCTCGACCTCGGCGGTTATAGAGCAGGCAGAAATCTGGTGTCGGGAGCGTGGGTTCTGGCCTCCGGCCAAGGCTGAACTGGATCGTCTGGTCAGGTCCCTGCACCGCGATTTCGAGGCCGGGCTGCTCGATCGGATCACCGCCTCGCTTTGCGGGGTGGGTTCTACGCGAAGTGCGAAGTCCGGCTTTGGTCTAGCAGGAACGACTGATTTGAGCCAGCTCAGTATTAAACACTTCGCCTGGCGTTCGGTATCCGAGGCACTGTCGGGGCGTATTATTCATCCGCAAAGCAATAGCAGACAGCGCCGAGTCCTCAACGGTTTGAAGATTGGTTTCCAATGGCAGGTAGCGTCGTATCCGACCATTGGCGTTCTCGACTGAACCCTTTTGGTAGGGTGAGGCTGTGTCGCAAAAATAGCTTTTGATCCCGGCATTCGTATAGAGCTGTCGCCAAGCCATGAACTCCGTCCCACGATCAAATGTAATGCTTTGACGGCACTCTGCGGGGAAGGACCAAAGGCGTTCCTCAATTGCGCCTAGTACTCTGACAGACACTCGATCTTGGTTGCGGATGACGATCTGGTAGCGGCTTTTGCGCTCGATGAGGCTTGTGATATTGGTTTTGCCGTAATCACGACGAAAGATTACAAGATCTGCTTCCCAGTGGCCGAAGACCTCTCGATTAGCAATGTCTTTAGGTCTTTGATTTATGTTACAATACAATGGGATATGCGAACCTCTTGGCTTGCGTCCTCGAAGGCCGCGCCGCGTTCTACGGCGCTTCGCGAGTAGGGTATAGAGCGCTATTTCACGGTTGCTGCGTTCATAAACGAAGCGATAGATTGTCTCAGAACAGACTCGTCCAAACTTTGAGTTCTCAGCAGGTTGAAGTTTCAAGCGACCGGCAATTTGCTCTGGTGACCAATGTTGTTCCAGCTTGTCGATGATATAATAACGAAGGTCACGATCGCGCTCCAGCTTGCGTCGTTTGAAGCGCCGTTTGCGCGCTCTCTCGGCCGCGTTCCACGGGAACCAGCCGGACCATTGAGGATAGTCTCTGTCATGAAAATAGTTGCGACGAATTTCGCGATAAAGCGTCGAATGATGGCGCCCAAGCATTTTGGCTATTTGCGTAAGCGGAATTTTACGGTCGAGCAGTTTGTAGATTGTCTGACGTTCATCCTTGGTGAGGTGGTTGTATGATTGGCCCATAATGGTCTCTCTGAAAGCGTTTGATTTTATACATCATTCGCAGTTCAAAATAGAGTCCACCACGCGCTGATCCTATTCGAACCGCATTCGTATTTTTGAACTTGCTGGAATGTAAGGTTAATGTGGTCAGCCAGGCTCTCCTGGGTCATGCTAAGGGACTTTATGCGCATTCGGATACGTCCGCCATGCAGATCAACCGGATTGCGGAACTTGTCATTCAAAGACCTCAAGCGCTCACTTCTTCATTCGGAATGTGCAATCGTTCCGACGGCAAGGAAGCGTTCGGAACGTCAATGTACATCGGCTTCGGTGACCTTCTGTTCCTCACGCCGCCTAATGATCACAAGTGGCTCGGGTTCGAAGCCTCCGGCAATGTGATTGGTGTAGACCGCCATCGAAACAGGGATCCTAGGCGAATCCGATAGCCATCTGGTTCAGAAAGGCGTTTCGCTTATGATGGGGGTCCGGTCGGCGCCGATCACGACCACGCCCTCGGGAAGCTATTTATAATGAAGCGATTCAAACTGAAGGGAGAGGTCCCAGTTTGGACGCCGATTCACAAGTCAGAGGCTTTCAAGGCAATAATTTCGCCGCATTTCGTGTGCATACGGCGGGTAACTGGTAACGGAAAAGTGCCCCAATGGCTGCGAACTCATCTTTTGAAACCGCGCTGGCCCTGTCTCGATTTGGCCTCGGTAGTGGTGAAAATGGCATCGGCGCCGTGGGCGGTGACGTGCGTGACGGGCTCAGGACCGAAATCCGGACGGGCGCTCCCCAGCCGGCCGGCCCGAATTTGCGGTCCACGCCCGATCTCCTGACCGATGCCTATGCCTACCAGAAAGCCAAGGCGGCCGAGCGTAAGGCGGCGCGCACGAAAGATCCTGCCCAGCCCGATGCGGCTCCGGAAAAAATGGCTGAGATGGATGGCAATCCGATCCGTCAGGCCAGTCTCGCCGAGATTGAGGCCCGCTTCAGTTACACAATGATATCGCCACAAATTGGCTTCAACGAGCGCATGGTCATGTTCTGGACAAACCATTTCGCCGTTTCGACCAAGAAAAGTCAGCCCGTTGCCGCGATTGCCGGTGCATTTGAACGAGAGGCCATCCGTCCGAATGTGTTTGGTCATTTTTACGACCTTCTGTTGGCTGTCGAATCTCATCCCTGCATGCTGCTCTATCTCGATAATGCTCAATCGGCGGGGCCGAATTCGCTGGCCAACAAGGCGGGCAAGCGGGGGCTGAACGAAAATCTGGCGCGTGAGATCATGGAGCTGCACACGCTCGGCGTCGGATCTGGCTATACCCAGGCCGATGTTACCAACTTCGCCAAGGTGATCACCGGCTGGTCGCTCAACACCAATCAACGCCAGGGGGCGTCAGGTGAATTCCGCTTCAATGCCCGCGCTCACGAGCCCGGCCCCCAGACGATCATGGGCAAGACCTATGCGCAAAATGGCATGGCGCAGGGCCAGGCTGTTCTGGCTGATCTGGCCCGTCATCCGGCGACCGCCCGGCATATCGCCACCAAACTGGCCAGTCACTTCGTGGCCGATGCGCCGCCGCCGGCGCTGATCAATCGCCTCAGCCAGACCTTCCTTGACAGTGACGGCGACCTGGCCGCCGTTTCCACCGCCCTCATCGATTCACCTGAAGCCTGGTCCCCCCAGTTGAGCAAGATGCGTTCGCCATTGGAATACATAGCCGCGGCCTTGCGCGCCACAGGGGTCGCCCTGAAACCTCAGGCCATCACCCGCGCGCTAAATGCGATGGGCCAGCCGTGGTGGCAACCTGCGGGTCCCAATGGTTTTCCTGATACGGTTTCAGCCTGGGCGTCCCCCGAAGGTCTGAGTACCCGCATGGATTTCGCCAATGCCCTCGCCGGACAAGTCCATACCGCCACCGATCCACGTCAATTTGCCATCGCGCACCTGGGCGCCATGCTCAGTGAGTCGACTGCCCAGGCCATCGCCAGGGCTGAAACCAGTTCGCAAGGCCTGAGCCTGACCCTTCTTTCCCCCGAATTCATGAGGCGCTGACATGACAAACCGCCGCGATTTCCTGGCGACCATCGGCGCCACCGCCGCCTTTTCCGCTTTCATCCCCCGCCTCAGTTCGGCGGCCGGCGGACGCGATCCGCGCTTCGTCACCATCATC
>JBAWDM010000130.1:0-4139 GCA_049590735.1 Asticcacaulis sp.
GCCCTCATGATGGCCAATGAGCCAAGGCTGAGCGCCGCATAGACCGCGCAAACCAATTTGCCCGCCCAAACATCTTACGAATGGGGCCTGCAAAACAAACCCCGCCAAATATAACGGGGTTTGTCAGCAGTCTGAGGCCTGATGACCGAAATCATCAGGCGTTTTTTTGTGGCGCATACCCGTTTAAGACAACACGACCGATACGGCCTGTCCGTTATAGGCCAGCCGTGTGCCGCCGCTAAACTTAAGCGGCGTATTGCTCGCCCGCACCAGATGGACGGTGAAAATCCGCTCAGGCTGCATACCGGCAAAGCTGCCCTGACGCGCCTTGATCGTCAACCGCCGCGCGCCATCGTCCCAGACCATCGCGATCCGGCTGCAGGATTTTTGCTCATAGGCATAGGTCAGGCCGTCATCTTCATACAGTGTAAACGCCCCATCCTTACCCGGACACACAAACACATCCAGATCGCCATGGCTCATATCGACCGTCGATTGCACAACTGGCCCCGCAGGCACAATCGCACCGGCTGGCAAATGCAGAGGCACCTGCTCAAGCGGCGACACGACCTGATATACCTGCCCACCGGTGCGCGCCTCACCGCTCCACGCATCCAGCCAACCGCCCTGATGTTGCGGCAGATAGACCGGCCACTGGCTGACACCGGCCTCTAACACCGGCGCCACATGCAGGGCGGGCCCGAACATATAGCTGTGGGCCTCCTCAAGTGCCTTCGCATCCTGCACAAAATCAAACACCAAAGGCCGGATGATCGGCATACCGGTTCTTTGGGTTTCTGCTGCGACACTGTAGGTATAGGGCAAGAGGCGATAGCGCAGTTCAAGATAGGCGCGCGAAATCGTCTCGACCGTTTCCCCATAACGCCAGAATTCGGTATTGGTCATATAGCCATGCACGCGCTGAAGCGGCAGGAAGGTGGCATATTGGAACCAGCGCAAAAACCGCTCATGATAGGCCGGATCGCTATACTGCCCCTCACCCGGCCGGAAGAAACCACCGGCATCGACCGTCCAGTAGGGATAGCCCGCCGCTGCCATATTGAGGCCTGCCGGAATTTGCCGCTTCAGCGTTTCCCAGTTATGGCCGATATCGCCTGACCAGGTGGCCGCCGCATATTTTTGCTGCCCCAAAAAGGCGGAACGGGTCAGGATCATAACGCGGCGATCGGGAAAATCGCGCCTCTGGCCCTCATAAACCGATCGCGTCACCTGAACCGGATAGGTCAGCCGGATGGCCTCACCGGGGCCACCCGCCGTATCGCGCCCGTCCAGATCATCATTTTCCGGTTCCGTCGCGTCCTGCCACCAGGCATCAATGCCAAGTGCCGCCAGTTTCTCACTCTGGTTCTGCCAGTAGAAATCCGACGCCTTTTGATCGAAGAAATCGACCCAGTCCGTGTCTTTAATGTAAAAGTCCTTTTGCGCAAACACCTTGCCCAGCGTCGTATCGCGCGAAATCTTAGACCATACCGACAGCATGAAACGCATCTTCATCTCATGCAGTTTACGCATCAGATCGGCCGGATCGGGATAAAACGCTTCGTCGAACTGCATGGCATTCCAGCCATACTTGCCCCAGTACTGCCAGTCCTGCACCATGATATCGACGGGCAGCTTGCGTTGCCGGAACTCTGCCGCCGTGGCCAAAATCTCGTCCGAGGAATGGAAACGCTCGCGGCAATGAATATAGCCATAGGCCCATAGGGGCATGATCGGCGTTTCCCCCGTCAGCTCCCGATAACCCGACATCACATCAGAGGCGTCCGGCCCGGCAATCACCACATAGTCAATCGCCTCAGCATAGTTTGAGCGCCATCTGGTCTGATCGGCCACTGGCTCAAACCGCACAGACGGCGCATCCTGATCATTGGCGATCACCTTAATGTCGTGCCATCCGGCCTTAAGGTCAGTGATAAAACTGGCGGTCGGCGGCAGCCACAGATTGCTGAAATCGCTGCACACCACGCCGTCGATTTCGACATAGTGTTTCGAAGCCATCTTGCGGCCAATATCCAGCAAAAAGCCCACGGCGCCGTCACGGGCCAGCTCAAAATGGCCCGTATAGGTGGCCATGCGCCTTTGTACCTGCGCATTGCCGCCCGTGGTGGTGACATTGGCGTTTTCTGTTTTACTATCCACCTCAGCGCGCTTCAGTGTAATGGCGTTGGATGGCGGATTAAATTCGCTCATGCCGGTATTGTGCCACAGCAGGCCATAGCCCTTGCTGGACAGCACAAACGGCAGGCTGATCTGCGTGTTGACCTGGGTCAGACGGCGCGGCAAACCGCGAATATTCAGATAGCCGTCCTGAAAACACCCTGTGCCGAACAGGCGCTCATCCTCAGGCGTCACAAAGCCCTGTCCCGCCGGGTAGGTCTTGTTGCCCCTGACGGTGGCGGCGGTCAGTTGCCGCGAATCCGGCGCTTCCTGCAACAAAAGACGGCCGGACTTGTCATAAAAACTCAGGGTTTCCGTTGTGTCGTTCCAAGCACAACTGATCGCGCCCAGACTGATCTTTCGCCCCGAACGGGTCTGGCTTATGCGCAGTTTTGGCTTATCAGATTGCGGCAACAAAATAGAACTGATCGGTGTCGCCAGACGCGATGACGGCACAAAGCGGACGCGCATGGCCCTGTCCGTCAGAGCGGTGACCTCAAGCGCCCCGCCTGAGACATCGGCCACAAAATCGGGCACGCTACGCTGGGCTGACTTCGCAACACCGGTGCTCAGGCCCAACGCCGCCACCGCACCGCCAGCCAGCCAGCAAAAGCCCCCGGCGATTTAGGCTCAGCTTGTTTGATTTTTCCATCGTCCATCCCTCATATTTTAGTGTTTGGGCGACCTGTCTGAACACAGCTCAGTCGTCGCCTCTTTATATCCTGTTAGAGCCTAACAACCACGTTATGACAATTAGTGTCAAATATGAAATCAGTCGTTTTCGCTGAAACCGCGCCGCTTCATGGCGGAAATGTAACTTTACAAGGCTCAAATGTCTGAGTTAAAGCTTATCACTGCAAAGCCTGAACTGGAAACCCGTTCCGGCCCAATGACCGTGCCATCACCCCCATAAGACAAGCCCGAAACGGGCAAAAACCAGGAGAGACTCATAATGCCCCGTCATAAAATTTTTAAGGGTGCCCCGGCGCTGGCCGCCCTTTTGCTATTGGCCGCCGTCCCCGTCTATGCTCAGCAACAAGCCGCCCCGCTTACTATTGTTCCGCCGGTCGTCGCCGGTGCGCCTTCGGTGATTGTCGAGAAAATAAAGGTACATAGCCAATCCATCGAAGGTAATCTCGAAGGGGAATCACCTGATCGCGACGTCATCGTCTATCTGCCGCATGATTACAAAAGCCACCCCGAAAAGCGCTATCCGGTCGTCTATGCCCTGCACGGCTATTCAATCAGCAATGAAATGTGGACGAATGAAATCAAGACGCCCCAGACCATCGAAGGCGCCTTTGCCACCGGCACCAAAGACATGATTGTCGTGCTGCCCAATTCGCGCACCATTCATAACGGCTCTATGTATTCCAACTCCGCCACGACCGGCAATTTCGAAGGCTTTATTGCGCATGATCTGGTCGCCTATATCGACAGCCATTACCGCACCATCCCTAACCGCCTGAGCCGTGGTCTGGCCGGACATTCGATGGGCGGCTATGGCACCACCCGTATCGGCATGAAATTTCCCTGAGGTTTTCGGTGCGCTTTATATCATGAGCCCCTGCTGCATGTCAGCCCGCGCCGCGCCGCCCGCAGAGATGCTGAAATCCATCGAAGCCGTGAAATCGCTGGATGAGGCTTCAAAACTAGGCTGGGGTGAGCGCGCCATGCTGGCCTCGGCTGCCGCCTGGTCGCCCAATCCGAAAAACCCGCCGCTCTATCTCGATCTGCCGGTAAAAGACGGCCAGCCTCAGCCCGATATCGTAGCCAAATGGGCCGCCAATGCCCCTCTGGCCATGGTCGATCAATATATTTCCAATCTGCGTCAATACCATGCCATTGCTATGGATGTCGGCGATCAGGATGGCCTGAAAGTCGATGCCGGCAAGCTGCATGATATCTTAGACAGCTATGGCATTGCCAACAGCTTTGAAATCTATAGTGGCAATCACGTC
>JBAWDM010000131.1:0-1607 GCA_049590735.1 Asticcacaulis sp.
GGTCAGGATGATGATCATGGCAATCAGAAAAACTTCACTCAGCCCCATATGCATGGCGTCTGGCTCCCCAGCCTATAATTTATTTTTTATGAGCTAACGGATGATTGCACGGGCCGTCAATAAAAAAATGATGTTGTAACCTGCTTGTTTTATTGATTATTTTAACATTGCATCTGTTTAAAAATGTAGGCATGTTGCTACATATATCCCATGCGTTTATCCCGTTCCAATTTGTGAGTTATTGCCTGTGCCCACCCTGACCAGCCGTATATTTAATCAGGATGTCGGCCGTGCCAAACGTGAGGCGCGGCTTGAGCCTGTTTTTATCACCGATCGCGGGCGTCCGACCCATGTGCTGATGAGCTTCGATGCCTTTTGCCGCCTGAGCGGGCAGGGCGAATCGGTGCTGGATCTGCTGGCTATGGATGATGGGGCGGGTGTCGATCTTGAGGCGTCCAGTCTGGGCGCGGGCTGGGACCGGCGTGAGGAGTTTCGCTGATGTATCTGCTGGATACGGCCATTGTGGCTGCCCTGCGCAAGGCGAAATGGGAGGCGGAATCCGCCCCCCTGACGCAGTGGGCGCGTCATATCCTGCCGGGACAATTGTTCATCTCGGCCCTGACGCTTCTGGAACTGGAAAATGGCATAGCCCACACCCAGAAAAACGATCCGGAGGGCGCAAAAGCCCTGCGTGACTGGATGGATACCCAGGTCGCCAGAACCTTTGACGGACGCATCCTGCCCGTGGATGCCGCGGTGGTGCGAAGGCGTGCCGGCCTGCCTTATGCCGACAGCCGCGATGGCCTGATCGCCGCCACCGCACTGGAACATGGCCTGACTCTGGTGACGCGCAGGCCTTCGGCGTATCGGGCCGGACGTGTCCGTGTGCTGGATACGTTTGAAGCCGCTATAAGCCATGCCCCGGAACAGGCTGAGGCCGAATGGGCGGAAACGGCCCGATCCGGTCAGGGCTGGCTGCGCAACCTGTTCCTGAGGCTTTGATATCCGCCCTTAAGCTTATCTGACCAGACGTTTTGCGAAATAGAGCATGGCGAATATGAGCAGGACAAGCCCGATACCCGCCGTGCCATAGGCTGATCCCATCAGGAATTGTGACCAGGGCAGGACAAGCCCGCTGAAGTTTTTAAACAGCAGCAGGGCGGTTGAGCCCAGATAGCCACTGGCGTCGGCCACATAGATCAGAAAACCGGCTGTGCCCGCCATGCGACTGGCGGCGAAGAACCGGTCAAACAACAGGCCGTTAAACGGCGTGTAGGCCAGATACAGGCCGCCCCCCAGCAGGATCATCCAGGTGATCGGCCCGGTCAGTCCGTTCTGGAAAGCAAAGGTCGACAACCCCGCCAGCAACAGGCCAATAGCGATCATGACCAGATTGGCCATGAAAGCTGTGCGGTTGTTTTTGAAAATAGTCAGCATGGCCATGGCCGACAGCACGACAATACCAATGGGCAGTTCCGAGACAGTAAAGATTTCCGCATTGTCCTTAAAACCCAGATCCGTCCAGATTTCAGCAGCGAAATTGTCGCGGAAATCCCGCAAAGCCGTCAGGCCGATATAGATGATGACCAGCGCAATCAGGCCGGGCG
>JBAWDM010000132.1:0-3071 GCA_049590735.1 Asticcacaulis sp.
ACATTATTCTATATTTTCAAATATGGACAACGAACGCTCATAAAGTCAGCAATCCGTTCATTGTCCTCACTCAGCCCGGGGCTATAGCGATAGCAGGTCTCGCTGCCCCCAAAGGTTCGACAGGCCAGAGCAATGCTGGTCCCATGTTGCGCCACAGCCTTCGCGGCCATCTTGCGGCGTTGTGAAGGCCGGCCTATTTTTTCGAAAGCCTCCTTGAGCAGTTCGTTTTACATAGGAAATCGGCAAGCATCCGCTTCTGCCGCAGATTCTCGTCTTCGAGGGCCTTCTTTTCTGACATCATGGATCGTCTACAAGCGACGAATGGAAACGGCCGAACGGTCGTTCACCGACGCCAGGCAACTCCACGGACATCGCTACGCTAGGTTCCGAACCCTAAACAGCGTCAAATGGCAGCGCCTGATGGCCGCCCAAGCACAGAACGTCAAGAAAATCGCCCTCATGATAGCCAATGAGCCAAGGTTGAGCCCCGCATCGCGCAAACCAATTTGCCCACCCAAACATCCTACGAATAAAGCCTATAAAATCAAACCCCGCCAAATATGACGAGGTTTGCCAGCAGTCTGAGCCGGACCTCAGGGGTTCGACCTTTTTTATATCAGATCGGGCAAACCGCGCCCGTGCCCTTCAGTCCGCAATAACCATTGGGCTCTTTAGCCAGATAACCCTGATGATATCCTTCGGCATAATAAAAAGGCGCATCGGGCATGATTTCCGTTGTGATCGCCCCCTTGCCCAAAGCCTTGAGTGCCGCCTGATAGGCCGCACGGCTCCGGACGGCCGCATCATATTGCGCTTCGGTCGATGCATAGATGGCCGAGCGATATTGCGTGCCGACATCATTGCCCTGACGGTGGCCCTGGGTCGGGTCATGGCTCTCCCAGAAGACCTTAAGCAATTGCTCAAAGCTGATCTTAGCCGGGTCATAGACCACTCGTACGCCTTCTGTGTGGCCGGTCTGACCGGAACAGACCTCCTTATAGGTCGGGTTAGGCGTATAGCCGCCAATATAGCCGGCGGCCGTCACATAGACGCCGTCCAATTGCCAGAACAGGCGTTCCACCCCCCAAAAACAGCCCATAGCAAAGACCACACTTTCCAGTCCGTCCGGAAACGGGCCTTTGAGCGGTGTGTGCAAAACAAAGTGGCTGTCTTCCGTCGGCAAGGCGTTAGCGCGCCCCGGCAAGGCACCTTCAGGGGAAATCATATGTGTTTTCAGACCAAACATCGTGCGCTCCTTCCGTGTACTGCGTCCTCTCTCTTTGGACCCACGGCCAAATTCTCATGTGCTTCAGAGAGGTTAGGAGAGATTATACGCGCTTGTCCCCTATATAGTTACAAAAAAAAGGCGGTGTAAGATGCGAACAGGCTTGCGCATGCCGGCGGCATAGGTATAAAGGCCGCCTTCCGCGCCCTGCTCGCAAGATGAGGCAGTGATCGACTGGCGTGGATTTGATGGATGGACAGGTGGCGGAGTGGTCGATCGCGCACGCTTGGAAAGCGTGTGTACGTGAAAGCGTACCGAGGGTTCGAATCCCTCCCTGTCCGCCATTAAAAACACCGCACTTTTTGCTTGTTAAAATTAGAAGCAAGGAGAGCTACTGATGAACACCGGAAGCCGCGCAGACTTTGACTCATCGCAGCTATATACAAATGACCTTGCATAATGGCTTGGAAGGCAAGGCCTGACACAGATCGGGACCTTCGTAGATTATTGCAATTATCAAAGGTATCATGAAAGCCGGGGTAATGTGACCCCAGCAAATGCCTGATTGGCAGAGCCCATGCCATCTTGAACCGAAGACAGCAGATTAAACTCAAAACACTCGAAAACCGGCGCTTGCAATTTCAAAACCAGGCCGCCTGATGTCAACTCAACGGTGGCCAAAGACTCCGTTAGTTCATACATGAGCGTGTCTCAATTTCTTTGACGCTGGACAGGCTGATTTTTCATGGACAGAAAGCGGCGCCTAAATCATTCCGGCATCCTGATAAACCTGCTCAAGCACAGCCAGTGGCACAGGTGCACACAACAGGCCCGTGTCATGGAACTTGCGGATATCAAAGCCTGCACCCGCCTTGGTTTGCGCTTTACCCCGCAGTTCCAGCCATTTTAGCTTGCCGACCATATAGCCCAGCGCCTGACCGGGCCAGACGACATAGCGTTCGACCTCAGTCTCATTCGGGTCACCCAGATAGGTTTGCATGAACTGCATGGCCTGTTCCCGGCTCCAGCGCTTATGGTGCATGCCGGTATCGACCACCAGACGGCAGGCGCGGAACATGGCGTCATGCAAATAACCAATATAGCCGAACGGATCACCCGCATACATGTCCATATCGGTCGCTGCCAGTTGTTCGGCATAAAGCGCCCAGCCTTCGATATAGGCATTAAAGCCTGAAATCTTGCGTAGTTCCGGCAGGTCTTTGTTTTCCTGCTGGATCGAAATCTGCAAATGGTGCCCGGGAATGGCTTCGTGATAGGTCAGGGTCGGCAGGGTCCATTTCGGCACTTCGGCCGTGTCGCGCAGATTGATATAATAGGCCCCCGGACGCGACCCATCCAAAGAGGCACTCTGGTAATAGCCGCCGGGTGCCCCCAGTTCGGTCGCCACCGGCACCCGTTTTATCGTCACAGTGGATTTTGGCAGAATGCCGAAATATTTCGGCAATTGCGCCGCTACGCGCTGAACCTGGGTATTCAGATCGGCCAGTAATTGGGTTTTGCCTGCATCTGTGTTCGGATAGAGGAAACGCGGGTCTTTTGCCATCTCAGCCAGACGTTCGCCCGTTGTGCCCTTGGTCATGCCGTTCGCCGTCATGACTTTTTCAAGCTCGGCATTGATTTCCGCCACCTTATCCAGTCCGATCTGGTGCACCTGATCGGGCGTCATGTTGGTGGAGGTATTGGCGCGCACGGCAAAGGCGTAGCGCGCTTCGCCACCCGGAATATGCCAGACGCCGGCATCATGAGTGGCTTTGGGTACAACGGCTTCTAAGGCCGCAATCTGGCGCGACAGAGCCGGCACAACAGTCTCTGTATAGATTTGCGT